>JAJQHF010000208.1:0-9500 GCA_021199975.1 Candidatus Gastranaerophilales bacterium | reverse complement strand
ATTAATTAATCCCTTAAAAAAACTTTTTTTAATACCTGATACTACGCTTCTATTTTACTAACCTCAACTTGAACCCCGTAACTCGTGCTTCGCACTCAAACAGACGGGGTTTTGTCGTTGTTTCGGTAATTAAAATTACGAAGCTTCGTATATGGTATTAAAAAAAGTTTTTTTAAGGGATTAATTAATTTTTCAATAACCGCTTGAAAAACCATAAAAAATATGTTACAATTGTAGTATAAGGAACATTAATAATGCAAGCAGCACTATTGGCGCAAAATAGAATATTCTGTTCCGAGAAAATGGTCTTAAAGCTGGGATTTATGTTAATGGCAATAGCTGTTTTCTCAGTTCAAAATATGCCTACAAATGCTTATGGCACAAATGATGTTTTAAAAGGATATATTCAAGAAAATACTATGTACAAAGAGCAATCTGATGAGGCTCTTTTTTTATTGCAAAAAAAATGGGAGGCGCAATTAAAAGAAAAATACGGCAATCATGAAATTAAAAAAATTGAAAAAGGTATTGTATATGTTGCAATGGTTAAGTATATAAACTCAAGACGGGTAAAAATAAATATTGCGGAAATTAACAGAAATATAAATAAAAATCTTGAAATAATTCCTTCAATGAGTTCAGACAAAATGCACTCAAAGTCAAAAATAAATAATATTGCGGCTGAAAATAATGCTGTTATAGCAATAAACGGTTCTTATTTTAAACAGGATACGGGAACTCCTTTAGGTGCAATTGTAATAAATAATGAAATTATTACGGGACCTATATATGAAAGAGCGGGATTAGGTATTTCCGAGAACGGTTTTAAAATATCCTCAATTTCTTTTGACGGTAAACTTGAAACAGAATATGAGCAAATTAAAGTAGATAATATCAATCAGCCGAGAATGATGTTTTCACAGGTTTTAATGTATACTTCAAAATGGGGTGTTAAATCTCCGGTGACTCAAAAACCCGCAGTTCATATATCAATAAAAAATAACAGAGTTACCGCCAAATCCGATTATCCTTTAATCATACCCGAGGATGGCTGTGTAATATCCGCTCCGAAAGAAATTTTGAAAAATGTGCAAATCGGAGATGAAGTTAAAGTATCGTACGGATTAAATCCGAAATGGGAAGATATTAATCACATAATAAGCGGTGGACCTTATTTATTAAAAGAAGGCAATATATTTGTTGATACAAAAATTGAAAAACTCAATTCCATAACAGGAAAAAATCCAAGAACGGCAATAGGTTATACAAAAGATAATGTTTTAATTATGGTAACGGTTGACGGACGAAAAGAAGGTTCAGACGGTATGACATTAGATGAGCTTGCCGTTTTTATGAAAAATCTCGGATGTTATGAAGCTATAAATCTTGACGGCGGAAGTTCTACTGTTATGTATGTTAACGGTAAAATATACACGGGAAGTAATCTGAAAACATCTGCTTCTATTAATAATGCCCTGGTTATCAGGAGAAAAACTTAATGATTTCAATTAGTTTTATAATTATTTATTATTGCTATTTTCTAAAAAAAATTATAATATGATAACAAGATAGAAAAAATTTATGAAGAAATTTGCTTTTACATTATCAGAGGTTCTTATTGCTTTAGTTATTATAGGTGTGATAGCGGCGATGACGGTGCCTTCTCTTTTGGTTAGTACAAGTAATTCGGAATTTTCATCAAGTTTAAAAAAAGCAATATCAGGTGTAAATCAGGCATTAATGTTAAATGTTGCTTTAGATAATACTTCCGCTCATGATTACTCATCAGCGGACGAATTAGTATCAGAAATTTTTGAAAAGAGAATGGTTGTAATGGACGGAGTTACCTCTTTTACTACAGATGACTGTGACGGTAAAATATTTACGACACAAGACGGAATAATATTTTGCATTACAAATTATACTTCAGAAAATTCTACTGAAAAAGGTTCTGTATGTGACTTTTATAATACAACACCCTGTGTTAAAGAAGATGGTCCAAATTTATGGATAGATGTAAACGGTGCAAGAAATCCAAATAAACTTACAACTTCATCAAAACTTCCAAAAGATATTTATCAAGCTCAAATATATGCACAAAGAGTTATACCATATGGTAACGTTACACAACAAATATTTTATAATGATGAACGTAATTGGTAGATTTAAATAAACCTATTATTTTAATCGGTTCATTTTTATTTGGGTTATAATAAAAATATTCTTTTATGTTTTTTAAGGAGATTTTTATGGAAGAAAAAATGAATGCTCAAATAGGAATTATAGGCGGAAGCGGATTTTATAGTTTTTTTGAAGAATCGGGCGCTCCTTTTAGTGAAATTACAATAGATACTCCTTACGGCAAACCGTCAGACCCTATAACAATAGGTGAAATTTTCGGAAAAAAAGTTGCTTTTATACCACGGCATGGTCGTGACCACAGATTTCTGCCACATCTGGTAAATTACAGAGCTAACGTTTGGGCAATGAAATCACTCGGAGTTACAAGAGTTATATCTCCATGCGCCGCAGGCAGCCTGCAAAAGCATGTAAAACCCGGTGACTTCGTTATTTGCGACCAATTTGTTGATTGGACAGACGGAAGAAAAAATACTTTTTTTGAAGGTCCGAATTGTGTTCATCCGAGTGCCGCAGACCCGTATTGTCCTGAACTTAGAAAAATTGCAATAGAACAGGCGGAAAAACTGGGCATAACCGTTCATAAAAGCGGAACTGTTGTAATTATTAACGGTCCCAGGTTTACAACTAAAGCCGAATCAAAATTCTTTACAAATCAAGGCTGGGAAGTTATTAATATGAGCCAGTATCCGGAGGTTCATTTAGTACATGAACTTGATATGTGCCCTGTTACGATAGCTTTAATTACGGATTATGATGCCGGACTTGCAGGAAATGTTCCGCCTGTTACTCATCAGGAGGTTATGCAGGTATTTAAGTCTAATATAAGCAGGCTTAAAAAATTATTAATCGCAATAATAGAAAACATTCCCGTTGAAAGAAATAATTGTGAATGTTATAACGTTTCTCATACTTCATAAAGGAAATAATTATGATTTCAATTTCTTATATAGTAGTACTGTTGTTTAGAATTATATATCTTATAATTATTGCGGTGGTTCTTTTAAGCTGGATACCGGTTTTTGACACAAGAAAAGAACCGCTTTTATCGCTTATAAAAATTTATAATATTATTATGGCTCCTTTTAAAGCGATTATTCCGCCTATAGGAATGATTGATATATCGCCTCTTGTTGCTTTTTTTGTACTTCAATTGGCGGAACAAGTTATTGTAAGAGCTTTGCTCAGTTTCGGACTTTAATCAGCCCATTATTATCCATAATAATTTGCGGCAGCCTTTTGCTAATAATACTGCGAGAAATCCGAATACTATATCATAAAGTATTTTTGAAAGCGATTGAAAATATATTACGCTATATATAAAATCCCACGAATCATGCCTGATTAGAGCAATTACAATTAAGTATAATATTCCTGTTATATGAATTGCAAAAACACCGTATAAAACAGAAAGCAAAAATGACATAACAGAATTTGAATTTTTTAATTCTTTAGATGTGAATAATACTGCAAATATAAAAGCGAAAATATAACCAAAATTATATTGAAATACATAAGAAAGCCCGCCGCCAAGCGCAAAAATCGGGTACCACGGACTAAGCCCGAGAAATATATATATAAGAACGGCTATTAATCCCCAGTATTCGCCTAATAATGCAGCAATAAAAATTACTACCGGTATTTGAGGAATGTATTCAAATTTTAAATACGAAATTATCCCGTTATCAGGAATATTAAAATTAATTTTTATCTGTGTAAAAGTTGCAATAATTAATAACATTACACAAGCAAAAACCAAAGCCATAGTACCAAAACAAAATCTTATTTTTACATCAGGCTTTCGGATTTTTTTTATTCCTGCTTTTAATCTCTTATTAATCATTTATAATTACGGCTTTTTCTGTTTCTTCTTTTACTTTTAAATAGTTATTCTTAAATTTATCATACCAAATATTTTGAGTAAACATAATTAAAGCATTTTCACCATTATCCTGATAATAATTTTTCCTCATTCCGATTGATTCAAATAAAAACTTTTCATACAGCATTATGGCGGGAAAATTGCTTTCTCTTACTTCAAGAGTAATGTATTTAACCATATTTTTATAGCAATCCTCAATCATTTTTATCAGTAAAACATGAGCAAGCTTTTTTCTTCTGTAATCAGGATGAACAGCTATACTGGTTATATGTGCTTCATCTATAATTCTCCAATATCCGATATATGCTAAAATGGTATCATTATTATCTTTTATACAGTAATAACTTGCTAAATTATTAGCAAGTTCATTATAAAAAGAATCTTTTGACCAATGATGCTCGGGATGAATAAGCTCTTCCAATTCAAAGACCTTTTCAACATCTTCTTTTGTCATATTTGAAATTTTTATTCCCTGCATAAGATAATTCCCTCGATTTAATTGTAACAAATTGATAATAAAGTTTCAAATAATGTCTGAGTACAATGATATAATTTATTTATGGTTGAACACGTTTATATACATATTCCTTTTTGTATAAGAAAATGTAATTATTGCTCTTTTGTTTCAGGGTTTAACATAAAAGATAAACAAGAATATTTGGAAGCTTTATTTTATGAGATTTCACAATCTTATAAAAAAGAAAAAATCAAAACACTTTATATAGGAGGCGGGACACCTTCTTTACTTGAATGCAGGGATATTGAAAAAATTATAAATATTTTTAATTTTCATAATGAATTTGAAATAACGCTTGAAACTAACCCTGAAACAGTTGAAAAAGAGAAATTTAAGAAAATAAAAGATATTGGAATTAACAGGCTTTCTTTAGGAGTTCAAAGTTTTAACGATAATATTTTAAAATTAATCGGAAGAAATCATACCCGAAAAAATATTTATGAGGCGCTAATAAACATAAAAAACGCAGGATTTAACAATGTAAGCATTGATTTAATCTACGGTCTGCCAAATCAAAATACGGATATATTAAAAGATGACATTGATAATGCTTTAAAATTAAACATTCAGCATATTTCAACATACGGCTTAAAAATAGAAAAAGAGTCTTTTTTCGGTAAAAATCCGCCTTTAAATCTGCCTGATGATGAAATGCAGGCAAATATGTTTTTATACTTGTGTAAAATTTTAAAAGAAAATAATTTTAACCATTATGAAATAAGTAATTTTGCATTAAACGGTTATGAATCAAAACATAATTGTGCATACTGGCAAAATAAAAATTATTACGGATTCGGATTAAATGCAAGCGGATATGAAGGTAATTGCCGTTATAAAAATATTTCCGATTTTAATCAATATATTAAATCTCCTTTAAAAAAAGAAGAAAATACCAAATTAACAGCTCAAGAAATATTGGAAGATGAAATATTTCTCGGTTTAAGGCTTAAAGAAGGTATTAACATTGAAAAAATAAACAATAAATATAACATTGATTTTGAAAAAAAGTATAAAACAATAATACAAAAATACACTGCTTTACATTTGCTTGAACATAAAAACAATAGCATAAAACTCACTGAAAAAGGAATATTATTGAGCAATGAAGTAATGTCCGAGTTTATTGAAATATAAGCTTTTGTATTAGACTTTTTCAGGATTTTGATCTATCGATTTTTCCTGAATACCTGTTTTAGCACCAGCAACAATGAAGGAAGCCGGTAACACCTTAGAGGTCACTGTCGTTACAGATTTGGCATCTTTTAGAAGCATACTTGCGGCTAAACATAAATCATCAGTATGTACAAGAAAATCTTCAGGTTTAACATCATGTTTTACTTCTTCTTTAAAGACTTTATCGTTAACCTTATTCATAATTTTGTTGCCTATTTCCATTCCGCCGACTAGAGAACCTATCGTAACCGCAGCTTTAGGAAGAACATTTAAAACTCCGTTTGCAATTTTTGCAGGTTTTGAAGCAGAATTAATTTTAGGTAATTTGAAATTAGTTTTTTCTAGAAGTTTATTACTTGCAGCCAACAAGCCTAAAGGACAAGCCATATTACCCAAAAACTGCTGTGATGCTTCTCTTAATTTAGGTTTTGTATTTTCTTTATTTTTATCTGCAATCAAACCGCCTGTTAATCCGCCTAAAACAGAACCTGCTCCAATCATAAGAGCATCTTTTTCAGAATACGCAAAATTTTTCATACTAACGGCGGGATTTCCTTTTTTCGCCATTGCATAAACCCCTGCAACCGCACCTGCAATACCTATTGCACTTCCTGCTATTGATGCGGCTTTGACCGTCTTTCTGTTTTTATCCTTATCATAATTATTATAATTTATTCCCGGCTTAGATACCGTATTTAAAACGTTCACATTAACTACCTTTGTAAATAATTTTCAATTTTATAAAAACACGTAATTTATTTTTTTGTTACTTTGTTAAATCTTATTAACATAAATAAAAAATTCTTTACCCGTATAATAAAATAAAAGTAATTGAGAGGCAATACAACAGATGATAGATACTCATTCACACATAAATTTTGATGAATACAAAGAGAACTTTGATGACTTTTTAAGGGATATAAAAAACAATGACGTTGAAAAAGTTATAATTCCGGGGGTTGAACCTTCAACCTTTAGTGAAATTATACAATACACCGAAAAATACGACATGTTGTATGGCGCAATAGGTATTCATCCTTCTGAATTTCAAACATTTAACGAAGAATCCGAAAAAAATATATATGAACTTGCAAAAAATAAAAAAATTATAGCAATCGGCGAAATAGGACTTGATTATCATTACGGCGCCGATACAAAGGAGCAGCAAAAAAATATATTCTCTAAACAGCTTGAAATTGCACGGGAGCTTAATCTTCCTGTTATAATCCATGACAGAGAAGCGCATGATGATACTTTTAATATTTTAAAAAATTTTAAATTAAAAAATGTTATATTTCATTGTTTTTCAGGCAGTCCCGAATTTGCGGAAAAATGTATAAATGCAGGATATTATATAGGTATAGGCGGGGTTGTAACTTTTAAAAACGCAATTGATTTAAAAGAAAGTACAAAAATTATTCCCATTGAAAAAATTTTGCTTGAGACAGATGCCCCATACCTTGCACCTGTTCCCTTTCGGGGCAAAATAAACACTCCCGCATATTTGAAATATATAGCTCAAGAAATAGCGGATTTAAAAGGTATTGATGTTGAAGAAGTAAAGTATCAAACCGCTGTTAACTCCAAGAGGGTATTCAATTTTTAAAATGAAAAAAGAGAGATTAGATAAAATATTGACAGACAAAGGATTTTTTGAAACAAAAAGCAAGGCTCAGGCTGCGGTTATGGCTGGGGATGTAAAAGTTGACGGCATTGTTATTACAAAATCGGGTTATCAATTAGAAGTAAAAGAAAATACAATATTTGAAATTAAATCCATGCCTTTTGTTTCAAGAGGCGGATTTAAATTAGATAAGGCAATTAAAGATTTTAATATAAATTTAAAAGATAGAATTTGCCTTGATGCAGGCGCTTCAACCGGTGGATTTACAGACTGTATGCTTCAAAACGGAGCCAAAAAAGTTTACAGCGTTGATGTAGGCTACGGGCAATTGGCCTGGAAGTTAAGAGTTGATAACAGAGTAAAAGTTATAGAAAAAGTAAATATTAAAAATTGCCTTGAAGAAGATATTTATTCTCCAAATGATGAAAGAGCAGATTTTATTACAATGGATTTATCTTTTATTTCAATTACAAAAGTACTTCCTAATATTATAAAACTTGCTGATAAAAAAAATTTTGAAATAGTTTCATTAATAAAGCCGCAATTTGAAGCAGGCAAAGAACAAGTAGGTAAAAATGGCATTGTCAGAGAAAAAGAAACCCATATAGAAGTAATTAATAATGTAATTAATTATTGCAAATCAATAAATTTATACATAAAAGATTTAACATATTCACCCGTAAAAGGTGCTAAGGGTAATATTGAGTATTTAATTTACCTTGAAAAAGAACCTTGTGAAAACAATTCAAATGCAGAAGAAACTGTTAATAAAGCCCATAATGAAGTTTAATAATTATTGATTAACTGCAAGATTTAACTTTTGTTGTACGGGTTCGGCTTCTAATAAATCACCTATTGCACATCCTATTGTTTCACACAGCTTATCCATATTTTCGTATGAAGGCTGTGTTCTTCCGCTTGCCCAGGAGTAAACTGTCTGCTGGGGAAGATTTAAAACCTGTGCAAGTTTATATAAACTCCACCCTTTCTTTATTTTTACGGTTTCTTTTATTTTAATTTTCATTTTTTCCCCCCCCCTCATATAAACAAATTGTTTATTCAACAATTACATATAATATTATACATATGTAACAAATGTTAATATACTATTTCAAGAATAATTCATTCTTTTGGATGAAAGAAAAAAAAGAAATTACTATAAAATAAGTATTAGAATGTAAAGTTCGGCAAATAATTCGCAAAAATACCTTTATAACTTGAGTTATAACATATATAATGTAAACGAATTAGGATTTTTTGCAAATTTGGGTATATAATTTATATTAGGTTTATTGTTTTTTTCTAATTAATTATTAAAAACAATTTAAGAGGATAAAAAATGAAGAAAATATTTTTATTAGGTTTAGTTTTCACTTTCATGTTTGGTTTTTGCAGTATTGCACAAGCTTCTGTAGAGGACACGGAGGAAAAAATTTCAAATAATGCGATTATAAAAGAAGCAATTACAAAATATAAAGATAAGAATTATATTGGATGTATATCTGATTTAAGGCTTTATACCGAAAAAGACCCTTCAAATGCAGTTGCGTGGTATTATTTAGGCAGTTCCTATATGAATGTTGCAATGAAACAAGAAGCTCATGCCGCATATGAAAAAGTAATCAGCCTGAATTCAGTTCCTAAATTAACATCATATTCTATTCAAGCTGAAATTTGTATGGAAAATCCTCAAAGATGCAAGTATCAGGATTTTACAAACGACGAAATCAAAAAATTAAGAGCTAATCCTAATGAATTTTTAGAGCAATATTTTGCAAAACAAAATAACACAACAAAAGATGCAGATACAGTAGAAATAGAAAAATTAATAAAGGGCAATTATTATAATAATATTCATCCGACTGCAAAAAAATTCATTGATGATGAAAAAACAAGAATGAAACAGAATGAAATTAATGAAAATAAAGCGTATTTGCCTTCTGATTATAAACTATCTCAAGCTTTAAATATACTTAAAGATTCCAATAATGAAATGTCAAGCTTTGCAATGATGCTGGATTCACCAAAAAAGACCCAAGACGCCGATTTTGCTGAGATTATCAGAGGGTATCATGAAGCTGATAACAATAAAACATTAACACCTGAAATGCTTCAATTAATGATGATGCAAAATATGCTGCCAAACTTCTAAATATGGATAATGT
>JAJQHF010000057.1 GCA_021199975.1 Candidatus Gastranaerophilales bacterium | reverse complement strand
AAAATTAATTTATTTTTAATAGGAAAAGTTATTCTTGAAATTATTGTCTTTATAATAATTATGAAAATAGTGAATAAAGCACTCCATTTATTCTTTGAAAAAATCATTGAAAGAATATCTGACAATGAGTTGAAAAAACACTATCAAACATTGCGTCAACTGGGTATATATTTAATTGATGCACTCGTTGTACTGTTTTTTGCCACAAACATTCTTCAAGATTTTGGTATTGATATGAAACCCATACTTGCAACCGCAGGTGTTTTAGGTGTTGCAGTCGGTTTCGGCGGCAAAAAGTTTGTTGAAGATTTATTTACGGGTCTTTCCATTATTTTAACAGGTCAATTAAGAGTAGGAGATTATGTTACCGTTAACAATTCGACCGGAACAGTTGAAAAAGTTACATTGACAATGATTGTTATAAGGTCTTTTAACGGAGATGTTCATTATTTGAGAAACGGTCAAATCGATACAATAATTAATCAGACCAAAAACTTTTCAATGCCTGTATTTAATTTTCAAGTTGCCTACAAATCAGATGTTACACACGTTATGAGGGTTATTAAAGAATTAGGACACGAAATAAAAGAAGACCCGGTTTATTCACAATTTGTACTTTCTGATGTTGAAGTTTTAGGTTTAAATGAATTTCAAGATTCTGCAATAGTAATTCAATGCAGGATTAAAACCACACCGCAGGAACAATGGATGGTAAAACGTAAATTTAACCAAATGGTAAAAGAACGCTTTGAAAAAGAAGGAATTGAAATACCGTTCCCTCAAATAGTTATTAATAAACCTGATAATAAAGAAATCAATAATTAATTAAAAAAAAGGCTTGCCTAGAAGAATAATTTCTTGTATCAAAAAATTTATTTAGGAGTTTTAACTAAATAAAAAAGAGTATATTATGCAAAATTTTCAGATATCATTCGGGAAAAAAATCCCAATAACAAATTGTCAAGTAAAAGATAAAGAAAATGGGAAATTTGTACCTGCAACAATTTATGAAGCAGACTGCAAAGATTTTTCCGATATTCAAGAAGTTGATAATTTAGATGGAATTTGGAGTTTTAAATCATCAATCGTTTCTTATATGAAAATAAAATATTCTCGGCAACTAATTTCAACAACCGATAAAAATGATAAATTTTATCTTCTTCAAACTCAAGATGGAACAACACTGGGTTTATGCCAAACAAATAAAGAAGGCTCCAGTACAAAAGTGGAGTTTCTTGAAAACAGAAGAGACAAAAAATACAAATATGTTGGTCAATCATTATTAGCAGCAATAGGACTTGAAACTTTAAAAGAAGGTAAAAAATCAATTGTAATAACAGTTCCTACAGAAGAAGCTATTCCTTTTTATGTTGACAAATGCGGATTTAAAGAAAGCAACAACTCCACACCATTAAAATTGAGCAAAAAAAGAATAAAAAAATTAATCAGAAAAACTGAAAATAAAACAAATACAAATTTAATAAACCTAAGAGCGTAAAATTTTAAGTTTATTCTTTTGACTTAGTTTTGTACGTATTCATAAATCCAGTATCAAAATTACCGCTGATAAATACTTCATCTTCAATAAGTTCTTGATAGAAAGGTAAAGTTGTTTTAACACCTGTTATAACATATTCTTTTAAAGCTCTGTACATTCTTCGGCGGGCTTCTTCTCTAGTTGGCGCCCAACACATTAATTTGCTTATTAATGAATCATAGTAAGGCGGAATTTTATACCCTGAATATACATGAGAATCAACTCTGACACCAAAACCTCCTGGAGGTATATAACCGTTAATTTCTCCCGGGGCAGGTAAAAAATTCCTATCCGGATCTTCCGCATTAATTCTGCATTCAATTGCATGACCGAATAATTTTATATCTTCTTGTTTAAAAGATATCGGGCAGCCTGCAGCTATTTTAATTTGTTCTCTTACAATATCAATATTTGATATCATTTCTGTAATACCGTGTTCAACTTGAAGACGAGTATTCATTTCCATAAAATAAAAATTCTTGTCTTTATCAAGCAAAAATTCTATAGTTCCTACCCCCTCATAATTAGCGGCTTTTGCGGCACGAACAGCAGCCTCGCCCAATTTTTTCCTAATCTCATCACTAACAGCAGGTGAAGGCGCTTCTTCAATAAGTTTTTGATGCCTTCTCTGAATAGAACAATCTCTTTCGCCCAGATAAACAACATTTCCAAATTTATCCGCTATGATTTGAACTTCTATATGTCTTGGATTAACCAAATATTTTTCCATATAAACATCAGGATTGCCAAAAAACTTTTCAGCTTCCTGCCTGCATAAAGTAACGGCTTGCTGTAGTTCAGAATCATTATTAGCGACCCTCATACCTTTTCCGCCGCCGCCTGCAGTTGCCTTTATAATTACGGGATAACCAAATTTTTTAGCAGATTTTTTTGCCTCGTTTATATCAGTTATAATTCCGGTTCCGGGAGTAATAGGAACATTTTTTTCAGTCATTGTCTTTCTTGCAGTAGCCTTATCTCCCATTAATTGCATTGAGTTTGGAGAAGGTCCTATAAATTTAATATTATGTTCCGCACAAATTTCAGCGAAATCAGCTCGTTCAGACATAAAACCGTATCCCGGATGAATTGCGTCGGCACCGGATATTAAAGCGGCTGATATTATGGCAGGAATATTTAAATAGCTTTTAGAACTTTCATTTGGACCTATACAATAAGCTTCCGTTGCTAAACTTACGTGCAGCGAATCTGCATCAGCCTGAGAATATACTGCAACAGTGGGAATGCCTATTTCCCTGCAAGCCCTTATTATTCTTACGGCTACTTCTCCTCGGTTTGCTATTAATACTTTTTTAAACATTTTCCAATCCCGCTAACTTTGCTCTACATACATAATTACCTGACCATATTCGACAGGCTCGCCGTCTTTTATACAAATTTCAGCAACTTTACCCGAAATTTCGGATGTGATTTTATTCATAAGCTTAATTGTTTCAATTATACAAATAACCTGACCTTCTTTTATTTCATCTCCAATACTAACAAAAGCCGGCTCCATAGGCGAAGGTTTTGAAAAATATAGACCTATCATATTCGATACTATGGGAACTAAATTTTTCTTTTCATTTTCTTGATTTGTTTCCGCAGGCAGAATTTTTTCAATTTCTGCTTCCGGCTCTTGAGATTTTTCCTTTATCACAGTTTGAAATCCGCTGCTTTTAATATAAATTGACTTTTCATTGTCCTCTAATGTTACTTCTGTCAATTCATTATTTTTCATTATATCAACTAATTTTTCAATATAACTTGTTTC
>JAJQHF010000027.1 GCA_021199975.1 Candidatus Gastranaerophilales bacterium | reverse complement strand
GAATATTGCAAGAAGTTTGCGTAAATACGGAATTTTTTATGCGGATGAAATTTTACTGAAAGATGATGAATTTTATAGGCAAATTTACGGAAAAAAAGGGCTTGAACTAAAGTATGAATTAATGGGAAAAAGCGTTATTCCGTTGACGGGAATAGAAGAAAAACCTAAATCAATACAAAGAACAAGAGCATTTCCCGAATTTTCAAAAGATAAAAATTATATAATGACAGAACTTGAAATGCACCTTCATAATGTCTGCAAAAAGCTTAGAGAGCATAATTTACGAACTTCTTTAATTTCTGTAATGCTTAGGACAAAGGATTTTAGAGTATTTTACAGAGAAAAAAAACTTGATTTTTCTTCAAATTCAGAACTTGCATTAATAAATGACGTTAAAAATCTTTTTAATCTGATTTTTATTGAAGGTATTATTTACCGTTCATCAGGCATTTATGCCGCCTGCTTAACTGATAATGAAAAAATTCAGCTTGAATTATTTTGCAAAAATGAAGATAATACAAAAAACAGTATTTCTTCAATAATAGACAAACTGGAGGATAAATACGGCAAAGGCATAATTTCATTAGGTCAATCAGGAATAAAAGCTATTCAAAAAAAACATAAACGAGAAATACATTTCCGTTCATTTTAAGTTATTTTAAATCTTATGGGTTAAAAATGGAAAGACTTTTGTTTGTATGTTATAAAAATAAAAAGAGGGATATTTGGTTGAAAAAGACAGTTAAAAATATATTTTTATTATTATTAATTTTTCTTCTTTGTAAGACATATTCGTTTGCAGAAGTTATAAGGCTTGACCCTGACGAAAAAACAGAAATTAAACTGCATTCAAGAGATGATGTTTTAAATAAAAATTTGGTTTTAAAAGACAGAGATGCGGTCGAAGATTTAATTAAAATGCAAAAAGAAGAGGAAATAAAAGACATAGAGCTTTTATGGCGCTCGACTATTGATAATAACACATTGATTAAATTTACCATGAATAAATTAAATACTCCCGAATCTCAAAGAAGGCTGCACTCCTCCATAATGGCAAAAGGCTTGTCATCTTTAATATACGGAGCAAGTTTTATTCCCATGTTTACGGGTTCTAATGCGATGGTTCAATCCGCTTCATTTTCAGCAGGACGTATGGCTAATAACTTTTTAAATAAAGATGCTTCCGCAGGTCAGCAAGCCCCAATAACAGATACGGAGTTAATTCAGCTTGCAGGTACAATAGAAGAACTGCAAGAAAAAATAATTTCTTCTTATTATGAGTATAAAGGTGCTTTAAATGAGCTTAAAGATACACGTTCAAGAATAATTTTATATAATAAAAATTATGCAAATGCTCTTAAAAACAATTCGGTTACGGAGCTTATTGTTTCATCTGCATTATATGAAGACATGCAGCTTCAGGAATACAGGCAGGAGCAAACCGCAAAAAAATGCTACCTTTCACTTGAAAGGCTTGCAGGTAAGAAAGCCGTAGACAGTTTAATACTTTCTCAATACGCATTAAAAAATCAGTTAATAAATACGGAAAACATAAGCAAACAATGAAAAAATACATATATATATGGGTAATATTTATTTTATCTGCTAATTTATCTTATGCGATAACTCAGGCAGATGAATTAACCTTGCCTAAAAACCCCGCATACAGGCTTGGTGTTACTTATGATTTGGAAAGAGAGTACAAAGTTACGGATTTAACACAGACTCAAAAAGAAAAAACGGCATCTTACGCAAAAGAATATATTAAAAATTCCACTTATGCCGACAGCTCTTTAAAAGATTTGTCAAATGAAATTTCAAAATTATTGACTGTTGAAAAAGAAGACATGCTTGAACACATACAAATTTTATGGACGGGTGCCGCTTTAAGAAGTGAAACCATAAAATTTGCATTGTATAAATTATCTAATCCTGATGCGGATAAACCGGATGAAAACATTATCAAAAAAATAATAAGACCTCTCTCCACAGTTTCTTCCATAGCAGGAGCCGGACTTGGCGACCCGTTTAGTGCTACTGCCGCACTTGTAAGCGGACATTTGCTTAACTCTTTATCTTTTAATGATAAGGATTTAAATTACAAATACACAAAAGTAACAGATGCCGACATGATTGTTCTTATCACAAAAGTAGATAATATGCAGAAAAAAGTAATAGATTCTTATTATGATTATGTTACAAGCTATAATCTTCTTTCAATGTGTGAAAAAAATATAAAAAAACGTGAAGAAAGATATAATACATCTTTGTATGAAACTCAAGAACAGCTTTTAATTGCGGATGCTTATTACAGAGCGGCTACAGATAATAAAGCAAAATTGGAGCTTGAATTTCTTGAAAACAGAGCAGCTCTAGAACAATTAGTAGGACTTGAAGCTTTAACGGAATTTGAAAAAGTATTTGTAAAAAATTAATATTTTAATATTAAAAATTAAAATTAAAATTATAAAAAGAGTAAGGATATATATCATCTGCCTCCTGTGTTTTTTGTTACTCAAAAACAATGGAGGCATATAATATATATCCTTACTCTTTTTTCTTTGATTTTGTTTTTGGTTTTTGTTTTAAATCCGGAACCGCTTTTACTTTTGAATTCATTTGAATTCTTTTTACGGAATGCACATCAGGAAGCGACTGAAAAGCATTTATTACCATATTTAATTTATCAATACCGTTAACTTCAACACCTAACTCAATTATTCCGAGTTTTCTTGCGTTTGTAGTCTTAACATTAGCATAGGTAATATTTGTTCCGCAGTCTGCCGCTTTAATCAGAATGTCTTTTAACATGCCCATTTTATCAACGCAATTTATTCTGATAGAAGTTACATAAGTTTTATTTGGATTTTCATTATTTTTCCAACTTATCTTCATAAGTCTTTCTTCAGGAACCATATCAAGAGAAGGACAGTCTATCCTGTGTATAGAAACACCTTTGCCTCTGGTTACAACCCCTACAATATGCTCACCCGGTACGGGAGAGCAGCATTTTGCAAAGGAATATAACATGCCTTCAAGCCCTGCTATTTCATCTTTATACTGACTTTTCTTTTTATTTGAAATATATTGATTTGAAAGTTCTTCCGCCGGTTTTTTAATTTTGCTTGTAACTTTATTCAGCGTAGTTTCTCCGCTGCCTATTGCAGCAAGCAGGTCATCAACGGATATGTAATTCAGAATTTTTGCTATTTCAAGTAATCTGCCGTTTTTAATATTTTCATCATAAACAGCTTTTGTTATTTCCTGCTCAAGCATGCTTCTGCCCGAAACAATGTGTTCATCACGATTATGTTTTTTGAACCATTGTTTTATTTTAGACTGCGCCTGTTTTGTTACACAAAACTTTAACCAATGTAATTTCGGAGTTCCTGTTTTTGATGTAAATAATTCAACAATATCACCGTTATTCAACTTTGTATCAAGCTGTGCAATTCTTCCGTTTATTAAAACGCCTGTTGTTTTATATCCTACTTCAGAGTGAATTCTGAACGCAAAATCAATAGGAGTAGCGTTTAAAGGCAAATCAATAATATCACCCATAGGAGTAAACGCAAAAACCTGATTTCCGAATAAATCTATTTTAACTTTTTCGACAAATTCATTTGCATTAGATGCTTCTTTTTCAAGCTCAATCATCTGATTCATCCAGGAGAATTTAATATCATCATCAGAATTTGCTTTAATAGAGCCTGATTCTTTATATTTCCAATGTGCGGCAACACCATATTCGGCGATTTTGTGCATTTCTTTAGTTCTTATTTGAACTTCAAGCGGTTTTTGTTTAGGACCTATAACAGATGTGTGTAATGATTTGTAACCGTTGCTTTTCGGCATTGCTATATAATCTTTAAAACGCCCCGGAATAGGTTTAAACAAGGAATGAATTATACCTAAAACTTCATAGCATTGACGTTCAGACTCAACAATAACTCTGACAGCAGTAATGTCATATAGGTCATTAAACGCTACATTCAACCTCTGCATTTTTTTATAAATGCTGTAATAATGTTTGGCTCTTCCTGTTATTTCCGCATTGATTTCATTTTTATGCAGACTTTCGGAAATTTCATCAATTAAAAGTTTTACTGTATTTTCACGCTCAACTTTTTTTTGTGCAACCAACTGGGCAATTTCAAAATATTTTTCGGGATTAAGATATCTTAAAGATAAATCTTCAAGCTCTGCTTTTATTTTTCCGATACCTAATCTGTTTGCAAGCGGCGCAAAGATATCAAGAGTTTCTTGTGCTATTCTTACCTGCTTTTCAGGCGCCATATAGTTTAGAGTCCTCATATTATGCAGCCTGTCTGCAAGTTTTAAGAAAATCACCCTGACATCTTTTGCCATTGCAATAAACATTCGGCGAAAACTCTCTGCCTGACGTTCTTCTTTTGATTTAAATCGGTACTTGTCAAGTTTTGTTACCCCTAAAACCAAATTTAATACATCTTCGCCGAATTCAGCTCCAAGCTGTTCGGAGGTTAATCCTGTATCTTCAATTGTATCGTGCAAAATAGATGCCATTAAAGTGTGTTTATCTACTTTTAAAGTAGCAAGAATTTTTGCGACTTCAACCGGATGAATTATATAAGGTTCTTCGCTGACTCTATATTGTCCTGCATGCAGTTTTTCTGCAAATTTGTATGATTTATAAATTTCTTGTATATCTTCTTCCGAGCGGTTTTGTTCTCTTAAAATTTTCTCAAGCCCGCTGAATAAATTTTCTTGTTCCATAATAATTCCTGTATCTTGAGATAATTATACATTTATTTTACTTATTTTCATAGAGTTTATAATAAATTGAAGGCCAGCAAACAGAAAATAAGAGGATGTAATATTTATGTAAAGTTTTTTTAAATTGAATTTTTTTAGGTAAAACCCTTAAATTACAAAAGTTTAGCCTGATAAATAATATAAAACATGAAAAATTCATGTAATGTTTTTGTTATAATTAAGACTTCTAAATAGCAAATTTATTTTTTTGATGATTTAGAACAGATGTACGAGTGTATGGAAAGAAATTATGAGAATTAATTCTATTACAGCGGATAAAGGATATCTGAAGGGCAGGGCGGCAGAGCGTTCCGAATGCGGAGGAAACAAGAGCGTAAAACGACATAATATGTATCAAAATAATAATGACCAAATAAACACGACCATCAAGAGTAATTCTGATGGTCGTGTGAGTTTTAATGGAGGTGTTCCTCTTCTCCACCGTGCCGCAAGCTTTACTTCTGATAATCCTCTGGTAGCTGAAGCTTTATTTGCTATATTAATAACTTGCGGGCTAAGACCCGTTTCAATTATGGCAACAGCAAAAACAGACGAAGAAAAAGATAAATGCACATATCAGGCGGCAAAATCAATTTCTTCCGGACTTATGGGATTAGGCTTAACCGCATTAGTTGGAACTCCGGTTGCTGCGGCATCAAAAGCGGCAAACAAAAAAGGAGCTTTTGAAATGCCTCCCGAAATGAAAGAAAAGTCAAAAGAAGTTGTTCAAAAAGGTGTTACAGCTCTTAATGATTTAGGCGGTAAACTTATAGAAAAAGGCGAGCATATTGAACTGGCTGAACAAATAAAAAATTTAACGGACGGGGGTAAAATTAATCTGAATGTTTTCCAAAAAGCAGGAAAGGGCGCTGAAAAATTATTTAAAAAAACAATCGATGATGTTGCTCCTGAAGTTTCAGATACTGTTAAATCTGCAATTACAGAACAAAGAGTTATGAATAATTATGCAAAAACAGGGAAAAATGTTATAGATAAACTGTTCCAACCTGTATTTATGCCTATAAGAGCAAAAATTACCATTGCTCTGGTACCTGTAATTATAGGGCTGTTCGGAATTAAAAAAGCCGGCAATAAATCGCAAAATAAAGAAAAAGTACCCTATGATGTTTTAAACTACAATGTATTTCAGACAAGTAATGAGAAAGAATTATTTAATTCCTTCTCGGGAGTAGCAGGTTATGAGAATAAATAGTGTAAATCAATCCGGTTATTATAATAATCAAATGCAAAATAAAAGAAACAATAATACATCATTTAAAGGTGCCGTACCTGAACCTGTTGTTGACGGCTTATCAAATTTTTATGAAAAAGTTGCACAAAATAAACCTTTTCAAAAATTTATAAGTAATTTCAGTAAGTCTGATAAAACATTTACTCACCTTCTTGTTATTGAAAGTTGTATTTTATCGGGATTTTATATGATAAATACGCTCACAAATAAAAAAATAGAAAAAGAGCAAAAACCGCAAATGGTTATAAATGATGCACTTACACTCGGTTTATCTACAGCAGGTGCGTACCTTGCGGAAGATAAAATTACTGATGTAGTGGCAAAAGGTTCCGAAAAATATTTTGCAAAACATAAAGATTTTTATACAGAGCTTGGCAAAAAAGCTCAAGAAGCCGCTAAAACTTCACCGAAAAATGAATTACTTCAAAAAGTGGAAGAAGTAGTCAGCAAAAAAGGAGAAGATTTATCAAAAGGACTTGATGATGTTTCTTCTATGATATCAGGACATCTTAAAGGTATTGTAGGCGAAGGGGATAAACTTAAAACTTTCCAAATTAAACCTGAAAAATTACAAGAAGTTCAAACTTCCGTAAAAGACGCTGTTACCAATAATAAAGGAAATGCAGCAAAAGCAAAAGAAACAGTTAAGGGACTTGTTGATGATGTATATAATTCAGCGGCGGCAAGAAAAGAAGCAGATAAAACATTCTCGGGTATTAATAAGTTAAAAGTACTTGTAATATTTGGTCTTATATACAGATATTTAGGACCTGTTTTATTTACTCCTATTGCAAATAAATTGAGCAGTAAATTTTTCGATAAGAAAAAAGAAGATAAAGAAGAAACTAAAACACAAGAAAAGAAGTAATAAAAAATCAGACACAAAAGAAAAATGGCTTTACAAATTGCAAAGCCATTTTTTTAATATTCATACTATTGAATTAAATCTTTACACTCAATATTTGTATATCTTTCTTTCTTTGTCGGTATTTTTATTTTGTTAATAATACCCGAACGTTTTTTTCTGTACAGCATGTCAACAAATGCTTCAATACGTGTAACAAAACCGGCTTCACCTGTTTGTTCATCTATTGATAAGTGCAATACAGGTTTATTTGTTTTCCTTGCATACCTTGATATTCTTTCAAGCATTAAAGAATCTGGTCCGCATCCAAAAGCATTAATTGTAATTAGTCCGTCTATTTTTCTGTCTTTTATGTAATGAGCGGCTGCACCGGTTAATTCGTATTCATTAGCCCAATAAAGCTTGGACTTCATTGAATTAAGTCCTTCCTCCATTTGCTCCTGCGTCAATTGATCGGCCGTATAAACCTTTACTTCTAGATTTTCTAACTTATCAAATATTTTCATACATATTCTTTCATCATAAAGGTTATATGCGTGAGCAATTAATGCAATATTTATAGGATATGTTTTTTGATTTTCAGATATTACAACTTTATTTTCCAATGCGTATTTTAAAGCTTTTTTATATTGAATACCGCTTCTTGTCATAACGTGAAAATTATTATAAACCTTCCAGGCATTTTTAGAAGCTTGTTTAATTCTGTCCATGTCAGTAATTCCGAATGGTTTTACAGCTTCGGCAAGGAAAGAATAAAGTCCCTGATTTTTTTCCGATTTGTCGAGAGTTGCTTCAATCATTGTAAAGTCACGTTTTATTACATTTCTGATTAAATCAGGCAATCCTCTTATTTTTGAACAATTATATATTTTTGGCGCTATTGATTGTAACGATGGCACAAAAATCTTATCTATTCCTTTATCCAACAGATTTAATATATGACCTACATATACTTTAATAGGCAGACATGTTTCAGGTACAACAAGCGAAGAGCCTGCAGACATTGTCTGCTTAGTTGTTTTGTCTGATAAAACTATCTCTATTCCGAGATCTGAAAAAAAACCATACCAAAAAGGAAAGAAATTATAATATGACAGTGCCCGTGGTATTCCTATTTGCATTTATATCCCTTTTTTCATACTTATTAATGTTTACATTCACAATGAATTATAACACGAACAAATTATTTTTTGCCTTTTAATATTAAAAAAATAAAATTATGAAAAATTAAATAACATAAAATAAATTTAACAAAAGTATATTAAAATATTTTATGATTTTTTAAGAAATATTTTGATTTTTTTATATTTTGTAATATAATATAGACAAAGGAAATATTTTGTATTGTTAAGGGGTCTACGAGATGACTGAAAATAGTGAATTACAAGCCGAACAAGATTCGCATCAAAAAATTCTTGTTGCAGATGATGAAGCAAGTATAAGAAGAATCTTAGAAGCTCGTTTAAGTATGATTGGCTATGATATTATTACGGCTACAGACGGAGAAGAAGCAATTGCCGCATTTAATAAACATAATCCTGACCTTATCGTTTTAGATGTTATGATGCCTAAAATTGACGGTTATGGAGTAACAAGAGAAATAAGAAGAACTTCTGATGTTCCGATTATTATTCTTACTGCATTGGGTGATGTTTCAGAAAGGATTACAGGACTTGAACTGGGTGCTGATGATTATGTTATTAAACCGTTTAGTCCTAAAGAACTTGAAGCAAGAGTTAAAGCTGTACTTAGAAGAACTAATACTAAGGAGGTTTCTGCTCCCTCCAGTAAAATTGCAAAAAACGTTATTACAACAGGTAATATTAGAATTGATACCGCAAGAAGACAAGTATTCAGAAAAAATGAACGTATTAGATTAACCGGCATGGAATTTAGTTTGCTTGAACTGCTTGTCAATAATTCCGGACAGGCTTATTCCAGAAACGAAATATTGCAGCATGTATGGTCTTATCCGCCTGATCACAGAATTGATACACGTGTTGTTGATGTTCATATTTCAAGATTACGTTCAAAATTAGAAACAGATCCTGCCAATCCTGAATTAATTCTTACCGCTCGTGGTATTGGTTACATGTTTCAAAGAATTTCTTAATTTTTAAAATTAACTATAACAAAAAGAACTTTTTAAATTTAAAAGTTCTTTTTGTTATACAATATTAAATTACTGTACAGTTAAACTTTATTGGGGTTTATTGTGCCAAATATTTTTCGTAATTTTTTTCTAATTCATCCTGTAGTCTGTTCATTTCAGCTTCAATCTTTTCACAATACAACGGAAAACTTTCTTTAGGCAAGTCGGAAGGAATATGAATAGGTTCCCCATACAGCGCTACCGTTTTGCAAAAACCGACGGGAGCTTTAAATTTATCCCATGTATTAAAAGAAAAAAAAGTTTTATTTTTGGAATACCACGCAACAGGAACAATCGGAACTTCAGATATTTTAGATATATTAATAATTCCTTCTTTAACTTTACCAGCCGGACCTCTTGGCCCATCTACCATAATTGCGGCGGAATTACCTTCCTTAAGCTTTTCAATTAATTCTAAAGAAGCAGCGACCCCCCGCCTTTTTGTTGAACCTCTTACAGACATAATATTAAGGCTTTCTGCCGCTTTTGCTATAATTTCTCCGTCATTAGAGGCACTTATCAGTGCATAAAATTTTGACTTATCTTCAACTCCATATACTAAACATTGATGACAATGCCACATAGAAAAAATAAATTGTTCTTTCGGGTAATTAATATTTTTTATGCTTAAAAAATATTGCTCTGTCAAAAAATAAAATTTTAAAAGTTTTGTAAGAAACCACAGTTGAATTATTTCTTTTATTTTTCTTTTTTTAGATGTCATTTAATTTTAAACCCTTATAACTCCGCTTTTCCCCGAATTTACAAAAATGAGTACACCGTTTTATACGGTGTACTCAAAATAATTAAATTCTATTATTGAATATTTTCTTTAACTTCTGCTGCAACATTTTTTGAATCCAACTTTATGCTTGGTCCCATTGTTGTAGTTAAGTATACAGATTTTAAGTAAACACCTTTAGATGTAGAAGGTTTCGCTCTTAAAACCGCATCTGCCAAAGTAATGTAATTCTTCATTATATCTGCTGAAGAAAATTGAATTTTACCGATAGGTACGTGAATCATACCTTGTTTATCAGCTCTGAACTCAACTTTACCGGCTTTAGCATCTTTTACCGCTTTAGCAACATCTAAAGTAACAGTTCCTGTTTTAGGGTTAGGCATTAAACCTTTAGGACCTAAAACACGACCTAATTTACCGAGCATTCCCATACAATCAGGAGTAGCAATTAAGGTGTCAAATTCAAACCAACCGCCTGAAATTTTATCAATAATTTCTTCAGCGCCTGCTTCATCTGCACCGGCTTCTTTTGCTTCTGTGGCTTTTACACCTTTAGCTATAACGCAAACTCTTACGGTTTTTCCGAGTCCCGCAGGAAGAACCGTAGTTGAACGAACCTGCTGGTCTGCGTGTTTTACATCAATTCCTAATGCCATATGGCATTCAACTGTTTCATTGAATTTGCATGTTTCTTTTGCCACTTCTTGTAATTTTTCTATAGCTTGCATAGCATTACATGGCTGGGAAAAATTTTCCATCATTTCTGCTATTTTCTTTTGTTTTTTTGTTAATTTTGACATTTCTTTCTCCTTTTGTGGTCATAACGCAATTTCAGCTTCCACATTTTAGTAACCAATCTTACTTAGTCGACAACGGTAACACCCATTGCTCTGCAAGAACCTTTAATCATTTCAACAGCAGCTTCTAATGTTGTTGCATTAAGGTCTTCCATTTTAGTTTTTGCAATTTCTTCAAGCTGTGCGTGTGTTATTTGCCCAACTTTTGTTTTATTTGGTGCTGCACTGCCTTTTGCCAAATTGATTGCCTTTTTAATTAATACAGCAGCCGGCGGAGATTTTGTTATGAAGGAGAAGGATCTGTCTTCATATACATCAATAACTACCGGAATAATGTACCCTGCCTGAGCTTCCGTTCTTGCATTAAACTGCTTGCAGAATTCCATTATGTTTACACCGTGCTGACCTAAAGCAGGACCGACCGGCGGTGACGGATTTGCTTTTCCTGCTTGAATTTGTAGTTTTATTTTTCCTACAACTTTCTTTGCCATTTGTTTTTCTCCTTTCGTGGTAATGGCGGAATTTTGGTTCCTTCCACAATTTTTATTTCTGTTTTTTTATTTTATCTTTTTCTTTCCGCATAAGCCTGTCGTTCACTACGCTATCGCTTCCGTTCACTTCGGCTTCTGCTTATCGGGCTCTCGCCCGTCCGAAATTTCGCTATATTTTTTGTATTTGTTTGTATTCAAGTTCGACAGGAGTTTCACGTCCGAATATAGATACCATTGCTCTTAATTTTGACTTATCCGGATAAACTTCCGTTATGTCGCCGATAAATTCAGAGAACGGACCTGATATAATTCTAACCTTATCTCCAGCTTTAACATCAAGTTCAACTTTTGTAACCTGATTTTGAGTTTTATGGATAATTTTTTTAATTTCACTTTCTTTTGCAGGTATGGGTTTTTTACTTGAACCGACAAATTTTGTAACCCCCGCCGTATGTCTTACAACATACCAGGAATCATCATCCATAATCATTTCAACAAGAACATAACCCGGAAATATTTTTTCTTCTCTGTCTGTTTTCTTGCCGTCTTTCATTTTTGTTACGGTTTTTTGGGGAACTTCTATTCTAAAAATCTTGTCACCCATGTTCATATATTCAATACGTTTTTCAAGATTAACTTTAACCTTATTTTCATGACCCGAATATGTATGAACAATATACCATCTTTTTTGAGGCAGCTTTGCTTCTTTAACGGATTCCTTAAATTCCGTATCTTTTTTTGAAAGCACATCTTCTTTAGATGTATCTTTTTCTTTTGAAACAATGCCTTCCTGCCCGAGTTCCATATCGGATAAATGTTCTACAATTTCATTTTCTTCTTTTGTCATTATATATATATTCCTATCTTTTAGTCACTCTTTTAATTTACCAGCTTAAATGCCCTTAAAATACCCTTGAATAAAAGGTCAAGCCCGTAAGTATAAATAGTAAAAACAATAACAATTGCAAGCACAATTATAGTTTGTGCCACCACTTGTTTTTTTTCGGGCCAGGTAATTTTACCCCATTCCGATTTTACACCCTTAAAGTATGTTACAAGTTCATTCATTTATTTCTTTTTCCTTTTTTATAATCCGCGCCCTGAAGGACTCGAACCCTCGACATCCGGTTTTGGAGACCGACGTTCTACCAACTGAACTAAGGACGCTTTTTATATTTTTATTTATTTTGTTTCCTTATGCAGAACGTGTTTTTGGCAGAACGGACAATATTTATTTAATTCCATTCTTTCTTTTAAATTCTTTTTGTTTTTAACGGTTGTATAGTTTCTTCTTTTGCATTCTTCACAAGCAAGAACTACCATTTTGTCATTTTTTCCTTTAATTCCCATTGTGTCACCTTTTCTTATCAAATTATATTTATTTTTTATTTCCAATAAAAAACCATAGAATACGGCTTCTCCCCCTATATTCTATTAATTTTCCGTAAAATTACTGTTAATATAATATACTAAACAAAATTTTTTTCAAATATAAATTTACAAAACTCAAAATAAAAGTAAATTTTAAAAAGTTAATTTATGTATGTTTCCTGTATTTTAATACTTCCGTTTTTTGCGTCAAAACAAGTTTTTACACCAATAGGCAATGTATCTTTTATTTTTCCGTGAGTAATCTTAAAACCGCTGCATATCGGAATATTAAGTCTTCCAGCTAATTCATAAAAGATTTCATTAAATTCATTAATATCATTAATATTTTGAAATTCGCCCAGTGCAATTCCTTTTACGTTTTTTTTGATTTTTTCAATATTAAAAAGCTGTGTTAACATTTTATCTATTTTATAAACAGGTTCATTTAAATCTTCTAAAAACAAAATTAAATCTTCATCAGGAATAAAATTGACACCGCATAAAGACGTAAGTGAAGCAAGATTTCCGCCCCATAATATCCCTGCTGCCGTACCTGATTTATAATTAATTCCTTTTTCAGCCTTAAAACAATCTGCATCGCCTTTTAACGTATTAAAAAAACTGTTTTGAGTATACTCCTCGATTTCACCGCCGAAATCACCGTTTGCCATTGCAGAGTGGAAAGTTATTAATCCTGTTTTTTTATGAATCATATTTAACAAAACGGTAATATCAGAATAGCCTGCAAAAATTTTGGGGTTGTTTTGTACAACACTCCAATTTATTTTGTTGATTAGTCTTAAAGTTCCATACCCGCCTCTTGCACATAATATTGCATTAATTGATTTATCCAAAAAAAATGAATGAAGTGCATTTAAACATTCTTCATCATTATTTCCCGCCATATATCTGTGTGAAGTTTTACAGGTATCAGAAATAACAATATTATATCCTTTGTTTTCAAAAAAATTTTTTGCGTTTTCTATCCGTTCATATTCTTTTATTCTTCCTGATACAGCAAGAATTCCTATTGTATTTCCTTTTTGTAATTTTTTCGGCTTTATTTTTTTCATACTGCATACTTTTTTAATTAATTAATATATAATAAATACTAGCAAATATTTATGGAGCAGGCAATTGGAAACAAAATATATTCCTTTATACAGAAAATACAGACCCCAAACATTTCATGATTTAATCGGACAGGAAAATATAGTACACGCATTGAGCAATGCCATTAAACTTAACAGAATAGCCCATGCGTATTTACTTTGCGGGCCGAGAGGAACCGGAAAGACTTCTTCCGCAAGAATACTTGCAAAATCATTAAACTGTAAAGAAGGTCCGACACTTACCCCCTGCGGCAAGTGTCCCGCTTGTCTTGATATTATGAACTCAATTCCGGTTGATGTTATTGAAATAGATGCCGCAAGCAACAGAAGCGTTGAAGATACTCAGGCTATATTAGAAAAAATCCAGTATGTTCCCGTTAACGGCAGATATAAAATTTATGTTATAGATGAAGTTCATATGCTTTCTAACCATGCTTTTAATGCGTTATTAAAAACGTTGGAGGAACCGCCCGAAAATGTTATATTTATTCTTGCTACAACTGAACCGCATAAGGTTTTGGATACAATAATTTCAAGATGCCAGAGGTTCGATTTCAGGCGTATTACAACGGATGATATTGTAAAACGGCTTGAATATATTTCGGAACAAGAAAATATAAACATTTCAAAAGAAGCTCTGTATTCAATTGCAAAAAACTCACAAGGCGGTATGAGAGATGCACTTGCTCTTTTAGACCAAATAAGCGTTTTGGGAGTTAATAAACAGATTGATATCAATGATATTAATGAAATATTAGGTAAAATATCTTATGATACTCTGTTTGAAATTACAGACTGCATTATAAAATCCGATTGTTCAAAATCGGTTGAGTTAATTGATAATATTTATTCAAAGGGTAATGAACCCGTTCAGATAGTTTCTAATTTAATTCAATATTTCAGGGATTTAATGATTATTAAAAATTGCAGTGATAAAGAATTAATATTTTCTTTAACTCAAATAAACGAAGCAAACTACGAAAAAACAAAACCTCAGGCAGAAACATTTACGGTTTCGGAAATTATTCAAATAATCGACAGATTATCATATTATGCTTTGCAAATAAAAGACACAACAAATAAATATCTTTGGCTTGAACTTTGCATAATTGATTTAACAAATTATAAAAATTTGCCTTCTAATGAAAATTTACTAAAAAGAATAGAAAATCTTGAAAAACAAATTACAAACGGAATTCCCCACACCCCTCAAAAAATAACTGCGGCATTGCCTGCTGAAAAGCCTTCTTTTGCAGCACTTCCTAAGGCGGTCATTCGTCCGCAGGAAGAAATAAGACAGGAAGAGCCTGCTATAAAGAGGGAAGAACAGATCAAAGAAATACAAAATCAAGCTCAAGACGGTGATTTAACAAACACGGATATGAATAAACTTTGGGCGTCTATCCTGCAAAGCATAGAAAGTCCGCCAAACAGAGCATTTTATTCAAATCTTGCAAGACCTGTTGAAATTTCGGAAAATAAAGTTGTAATTGCATTTAATAAGGAAATGTTTGTAAAACAGGCAAAAGAAGGTACAAAAAAACAAGCTATTACTGATGCCGTTTCCAAATATTTGAATGTTTCAAATCCGATTATCGAAATTATAACAAGTGATAATATTGATTTATCAAAAAAAATAACACCTGTTCCCTCACCTGCAAAACGTGAGATTGAAGAACAGACGGTTCAAAAGCAAGAGGAAGAAGAATATCACGCTTTTGTTGAAGCTAAAAAAGAAGAGAAAATAACCCCTGCGGATATTGACACTTCAAGCCAAGCCGCAATGGTAAAAGAACTTTTTAACGGGAAATATATTAATTAAACAATCTAATCAGGTGTAGCATTCTGCTAATCGTGAATTTTTGTTCGGATATATTTTCCCCCCTGTGAAAACTTTAAAAATTTTTAGATTTTACTATTCGGGCAATATCTCTTGATTGAGTCTTTTTTGCTAAATCTTCACGTTTATCATATAATTTTTTACCTTTTGCAAGTGCAATTTCTATCTTTGCCCAGCCGTTTTCAAGATATATTTCCAAAGGAACAATAGCATAACCGTCTTTTTTTATTTTACCTGACAGTTTATCTATTTCCTTTTTATTTAAAAGCAGTTTTCTTGTGCGCTTTTCCTCATGATTATATCTGTTCCCCTGTTCATAGGGGCTGATATGGCAGTTATAAAGAAAAACTTCACCGTTATCAAGCTTTACAAAGCTGTCTTTAAGGTTAACAGCTCCTTTTCTTATTGATTTTATTTCAGTACCTGTTAACACCACACCCGCATTGAATTTATCAAAGATATGGTATTCATGAAAAGCTTTTCTGTTCGTCGATATTATCTTCTTACCCATATCAAGATTATATCATCATAATTTCTTTTTTTATAACCTCTTCATAGATATTTTTAACAAGCAGTTTTCTTATTTCTTTAATATTAAAATCATTAATATTATTGCTGCTTATTTTTATGCTTGAAGATATTTTGTAATAATTTTCAGGATTATTTATATTCCAATATACTGCATTTAAAGATAATAACAGATATTCGGATGTAAATATCCTGTTTATTACAGGCACATTTAAATTTTTTTCGATTTTAATGACGAATGAAAATAAATCAATAATTTGTCTAAAATTCGCATTTTTATAAAGTTTTCCAATAATTTCCCGAGTATAACTATCTATCATTTTTAATTCCGAAGACTAGAATTTGCTTTTTTTGAATTTTTTCAATCTGTTGTAGTAATAATCAATTTTTTTATCCTTTATTATCTGAGAAATTTTCATTTCTGCTTTAACAAAATACGGTGTATCAATATTACCCGTCGACTGTTCATAATCTCTGTATAGTTTTATTAAGATATCTTTTATAATATAAATTTTCTCATTTTTACTAAGAGAAATGCAATCGAAGAAATCTTTAAATCTTTCAAAATATCTTGTCTGTACGCTGAAATCCTCTGTTTTTTGATAACGGGAAACAACAAGACGCAAATGTCTTTTTTTCATAATTCACCCACTCCTTAATTCCAATTTTGTAACTTCACTAACATGTAATATTCTAAAAAATAGTGCAAAAAAACGTATTTTGTAGTATAATAATATTAGTTAAGAATTACATTATTCTACATTTTATAGTTTTATATTACATTATCATGTAGAATAACGCAATATTAATAGCATAATAATGTAACAAAAGTTCAAGTGGGTCAAACAAAAATGAGTATAGGAAAACGAATTAGAGAAATAAGAAAAACATTGCATTTGACAGCGGCAGAATTAGCGGAGGAACTTTGTATTCCCGTAAGAACAATAGGAAGCTATGAAAGAAGCGAGGCTCAGCCGGGACCGAAGTTCTTAAATGCTTTAATTGACAAATTTTGTGTAAATATTAATTGGCTTTTATCAGGAAAAGGCAATATGTTTATTTCTCAAAAAACTGAAACCGATTTAAATTATGCGGCTAAACTTCAAGTAAAAATGAACCTTTCTCCTGAAGAATTAGCAGGACTTATGGAAATTCTTGACTCTGATGCAAGCCGTGATATGGTGTTGAAATTTATAGAAATTAAAAAAGGCAATAAAGATGCCTTAGACAGCCTGATATATAATTTGCAGGGGATAAAGGCTGTTTACGGTTAATCTGCATCAACAGGTTCTTTTAAAATATTTATAATAGCCGTTTTTGCATTGTTTTTTAATGCTTCAGAAATATTAGGAAGTATTGTAAGCTGCCTTAGTACATCTACTGTACGTTTAAATATTCTTACAATATCCCCCTCTGAAGAATCAACTTGTTTTGCAATATCTTCCCACGGAGTACCCTGTACCCATTGTTCCATTAACGGACAGTAATATGAATTTATATACATTTCAGTGTTTATATCATAGTCACGCTGCAAAATTGCAATTTTTTTTCTTATTTCTTTTATTTTATTTAGTGCTTTTCTTGTATTTTTGCTTATCGGTTGGTTTGGATATACATCTGATCTTAAATCCTCTGTAACAAGCGCACAAATTATCGATGCAAGTTCATAAGGTTCCAGCTCGTTTAAAATCCCCTTTAATATGATTTCTGATAAAAATAATTCATTTTCCGCTCTTATCATTGAACAAGTTACACCTGAATCTGTCGGATATCCGTTTTCAATATATCCTGTTTTTTCAAGAATATCTTTATGGGCAAGAAATTTATTCCAATAGATATCTTTTTGTTTTTCAACATTTTTGCAAATTTCTTTATATCTTTTTTCATATCTGTTTATTATTTCAAGATTTTTCATGTGTTTTTTATAACCACGGCACAATTCGCAGTTATATCT
>JAJQHF010000028.1 GCA_021199975.1 Candidatus Gastranaerophilales bacterium | reverse complement strand
ATATTAATTATTGCAATTTACTTATCATCTAAAGCTGCAACACCCGGTAAAATTTTGCCTTCAATAAATTCTAATGAAGCGCCGCCGCCTGTTGATACGTGAGTAAAATCTTCCGTTTTAAAGAATTTTTTAGCCGCTGATACGGAATCACCGCCGCCGATAACTGATACGGCACCATTTTTAGTTGCATCTACAACTGCTTGTAATACAGCTTTTGTACCTTCTGCAAATTTAGGATTTTCAAATGCTCCGACAGGACCATTCATTAAGATTGTTTTTGATGATTTTAATACATCCTCAAAAGCTTTTCTTGAATCAAGACCTGCATCAACTCCTTCAAATCCGTCAGGAATTTCATTAATTTTAACAAATTTGTTAGTGCCGTTTCCTGAAAAATCATCAGTTACAAGTACATCTGCAGCCATAACAAGTTTAACATTCTTTTGCGCAGCTTTCTTTTCTATAGCTTTAGCAACTTCTAATTGGTCATCCTCGCAAATAGAATTACCTATTTTTCCGCCGTTAGCTTTAACAAAAGTATATGCCATTCCGCCGCCAATAATTAAATTATCAACTTTATCAATTAAATTTTCTAAAACACCGATTTTTGATGAAACTTTTGCACCGCCTACAACTGCAGTAAAAGGTCTTACAGGGTTATCAAGAGCTTGAGATAAACATCTTAATTCTTTTTCCATTAATAAACCTGATACAGCAGGTTTTAAAACCTTAGCAAGTTTTGCGGTTGAAGTATGATTTCTGTGAGCGGCACCGAACGCATCATTTACATAAAAATCACCTAATTTTGCAAGTTTATTAGCAAAAGTCATATCATCATCTTTTGCTTCTTCTGCTTTGTAATATCTGATATTTTCCAATAATGCTATTTGTCCGTCTTTTAAATCCGAAACCATTTTTTCAGCATCCTCGACGTCAGGAATAAACATTACATCTTCGCCTACAACTTTAGATAAATATTTAGCTACGGGTGCTAATGTAAATTCAGGATTTTTCTCTCCTTTAGGTCTGCCTAAATGAGCCATTAATATAATTTTTGCGCCTTTTTCCTTTAAATAATTCAATGTGGGCATAATTGCCTGAATACGTGTATCATCAGTTACATTTTTATCTGCATCCAAAGGCACGTTTATATCAACTCTTACAAGAGCTTTTTTACCTTTGATATCGCCTAAATCTTTAATTGATTTTTTCATTTTCGATTCTCCTTTTTAGATTACTTTACTGCCGTTGTTTTCAATACTTAATGTTCTGATATCACAAATAACATTTAAATCATCAAATACTTGTTTTACTTCATTTTCAACTTTCTCAAAACCGTTATTTTCTGAAATAACCAATATTGAAGGACCTGCACCGGATATAACACAGCCTAAAATATTTTCTTTATTAGTTAAAAGTTCATTTAATTCTTTAAATCCTTTAATTAAATTTTCTCTGTAAGGCTGATGAATTTTATCTTTTAAACATCTTTTCATTGCTTCCGAATCTTTTCTGTAGACAGCATCAGTTAACATAGCACATTTTCTTATATTAAATGCCGCATCTGAAATACTTATATTTTCAGGTAATACCGACCTTGCAATTCTTGTATCAAGTTCATAATCAGGAATTAAAACAGTTAATTTCCAATTTTCAGGCCAAGGAATTTTGGAATAAAAAACACTTCCATCATCTTCCAATGAAGATAAGCAAAAACCGCCAAACATAGCAGGTGTAACATTATCGGGATGTCCTTCAACCTCTGCGGCTATAGATAACAAAACCGCATCATCCGCAGGTTTTCCCAACAGCTCATTTGCAGCCATTAATCCGCCTACTATAACAGAAGCGCTGCTTCCTAAGCCTCTTGTTACAGGTATATTTGTTTTAATTGTTATTTTTATATCACTTACACTTTGTCCCACAAAGTTATATAAAAGCTCTATTGCCTTATAAACAATGTTATCTTCATTTTTCGGTATAGACAAAATATCAAAAGTTTCGCTGTCTTCTATAATATTTATTTCAATGCCGCTTCCCGGCATAACAGTTTCTTCAACAGTAATTTCATTATAAATAGGAAGAGCTAAACCTAAACAATCAAACCCCGGTCCTAAATTTGCTGTTGTTGCAGGAACTTTTACACTAACCTTCATAAATTTTTACCTTATTTGTATAGGCATTATCAAACAGATATAATTTTCATCACTGTCAGGTTTAAATACCGTTGCGGATAAACTTCCGTTTAATCCCACCTTAACACTTTTAGCTTCCATAGTTTTTATGGAATCCAATACATATTTATAATTAAAAGCTATAGCAAGTTCTTCTCCATCATAATTGCAATCGATTACATCCTCCGATGTACCTGAATTAGGTGTTTCCGCCTTTAATAACAGCTTATTATCATTAAACATAAATTTAACAATACTTGTTCTTTCATTTACCATTGTTGAAACTCTGTCCAATGCTAAAATCAAATCATCTTTTGATATTGTTGAATTATTTGCGGTTGTTTTCGGTATTAATTGTTCATAAGGAGGATATTCTCCTTCTATTAATCTTGAATTTATTGAAAAACTCATAGTTTTTAATGTTAATTTTGATTTATCCGCAATTAAAATAACTTTTTCTTCTGAAATAAAAGTACAAATTCTTACAAATTCATTTAAAGTTTTTGAAGGAATAACCAATTTAGCACTTTTAGAGTCAATATTTTTAATTGTTTCAATAATTCTTGTTAAACGATTTCCGTCGGTTGCAGCCATTTCAAGTTTTGTATCTTTTATTAAACAGAAAACACCTGAAATAACGTTTCTGTTTTCATAATTTGCAGCCGCATAAACTGTATTTTTAATAGATTTTAATAACGGTTCAAGTTCAATTTCAATTTCCGTTCCGTTTGGAATTTCATCTTCAATTACAGGAAATTCTTGAGCTGAAATACCTATAATTTCAAATTTTGAATTTCCGCAGGTAATATTTACAATGTTTGTATCTTCATTAAGCGAAAATTCAATGGGTTTATCAGGTAATTTTGCCGCAATTTCAAGTAATTTTTTAGCCGGAAGTGTTATTTTTCCTTCTTTTTTTATTGCGGCTGTAGTTTTTGCTTTTACGGAAATTTCTAAATCCGTTGCACTTAAATTAAGGGTATTATCTTGAGCTTCAAATAAAACATTAGCAAGAACAGGTTGTACGTTTCCTCTTTGAGCTGTTACTTTTTCCACTATTTTTAATTTATTCAATAAAGAATCTCTATCTATTGTAAAAAGCATATTAATCCTCAATCCTAATTATGCACTTTATTATTATATAAGAAA
>JAJQHF010000149.1 GCA_021199975.1 Candidatus Gastranaerophilales bacterium | reverse complement strand
GCAATAGTTAATAATCAATATTACGGAGATAAGTTATTCGGTTTACTTCTGTCAAAGCCTTTTGAATTTTCAAATGAAGATTATTCTTTTCTCTTAGAGCAAAACAGAATTAATCATAAAGATTTAATCACCAATATAAAAGAAAATTTGCAGACTCATACTTGGACAGAAACAGAAAAGGTAAAAAATTTTATCAATGTATTTGATTATTTAACTTCAATGAAAAGTGCTTTAAATATTAAAGACTTAATAACAGAAACTGTTAACAGAACAGGACTTTTGGAATATTTTTTACAAAACGAAGTTAACAAAAGCGATAATATTTATGCAGTAAAAAAAATAATTGATGAAGCGCAATCATATATGTATATTAATAAAGGTGCATGGCTGGGTGATTTTTTAAATCATCTTGATACTGCATTTGAAAGCAGTATTCCCATTACGATTGATAAAGAAGATTATATCCAAAATGCCGTACAGCTATTAACTCTCCACTCATCAAAAGGCAGAGAATTTGAATATGTATTTATACCAAATCTTATTTCTAAAAAATGGGAAGGGAAACGTGTCAATAACACAATGACTCTGCCTATAGATAAAGATAAAAAAATGGTTGATGAAGATACAGCAAGATATTCCGAACAATTAAGGCTATTATTTGTAGGTGTGACCCGCTCTAAACATTCGCTTGTTATGAGTTATTCAAACTCAATAGATTCACGTCCTCAAGAATTAATGTCATATTTGTCGGAACCTATAAAAAATAAAGAAATTGTTGAAACATATAACCATGAATTACAAAAAGATGACTACTTTTTTGAAGTTGCCAAATATTTAAAAAAACAATCCTTTGACTACAGTTCTGCATTTAATGATGAATTGAAAGCCCGTATTAAGAATTTCATCATAAGTCCAAGCTCTTTAAATTCTTATTTGAACTGTCCCAGATGTTTTTTATATTCAAATGTATTAAAAATTCCCGTTTTTGACAAGGAAACTTCAGGCGCTCATTACGGTAATGCCGTTCATAAGACTTTACAGCAAGCAGTTATGTATGCGAAAGAGAATAAAAATTATCCTGATTTAAATTTGTTTACTGATATTTTTCTTAAAAATCTTGCTATAGAAAAATTTGAATCTCAATCTCAAAGGGATGATTATAAGCAAAGAGGCATAAATTGTATTCAAAAATATTATACACAGCTTATTCAAACACCCTATGACAGGATTTATGCAACGGAATATTCATTTAATTATGTTCCTTATGGAGATTATTTTCTTAAAGGATTTATAGACAGAATTGAAATAAATAATGACGGAACTGTCGAACTTTATGATTATAAAACCGGTTCTGCAAAGTCAAAATCACAAATTGCAGACGGAAAAACTTATGAAAGCTATTTAAATCAGCTTAGATTTTATAAATTTGCTTATGAATTGCAAAACGAAAATATAAAAGTTAAACGGGCTGGACTTATTTTTGTGGAAGAAACAAATTCTGATTTTTATATTGATTTAACGAAGGAGGATAATGAGGTTATTAAAAATAAAATTATTTTTGCATACGAAAATATAAATAATCTAAACTTTAACCCGCCGAATGAAGCAGAAAGACATTGTGAATACTGTGATTATCGTCATCTTTGTAAATTAAGCGAGCTATAAAAAAACGAACTTAAACAGTTCGTTTTTTATTATTAGTACTTATATTATGTAAATGCTTCAATTAATTCACCAAACATAGTAAGATTGTTCACTGTATTATATATGTCATTCCTTCTTCCGGTGTATGCATTTTGGCTTTTTTGTGCTACGTCTTTTATCCCGTCTTCGTTATGATCACTACTTAAAATTTTCGGAACCAAAGAAGCTACTGCAACAGTTCCTGAAACATTAGTAAATGCTCTTCTTGCTCTTTCCGGATTTTTAACATTTTCTGTATTAACATAAGCAATTTTCTTATATCCGGTTCTTGCCGCTTTCTCCAAATTTTTCATGGTTTTTCCTGCCGCATTTTTTAATTTATTGACAGTTCCTTCGGGAGAATCACTTATTAATTTTTTTGCATAATTCTGTATATTTCCGGAAGCTGATTTTAATTTTTCTTCAACGGCTACAGGTACTTTTTCCATAAAAGGAATAACAGTAAGCCGACTTGCAGCTATTTTGCCTGTTGCGTATGTTGCAAGTATACTTGCAGCAACAGAACCTGCTATCATTAATGGAGATTTTAAATCATCTTTTTTTGCATTATTAAGATAAGAATCACATAATTGTATAGTTCTATTAGCATCATCTGCTTCATAGCATACAATTTTTCCACCTTCATTTACCGGGAATTTGTATTCATCAAATTGACCAGCTGTTTCACAATCACAATCCATTCCAAATGAAGGAGAAATACGTGCTGCAGAAATATTCATACCTATTACCTTTCTTCCTTTTGTAAATTTATAAAACACCAAAAAGCAAATAATTGTTATTGGAATGATTATTATTAAGGGAATGTTACATTATGTTTGATAGAGAAAAAATTTCACCATAAGCAGAATATGTTATAAGACAAAACATTAATTCAATCTTAATGATTTGAGCATGTATGCATTATTCAGGTGAAAATCTTTGCAGTCCAACAAAAAACAACCGACTTTAAATCGGTTGTTCTATAAACTGGGCGTGAAGAGACTTGAACTCCCATGCCTAAGGCGCTAGATCCTAAGTCTAGTGCGTCTGCCAATTTCGCCACACGCCCATCTTTATTCTTCAACAGAATGATTTGTATTTTTTGCAAAAAAACTAAAACTTGTCTGTCTTTGGCTTTCTTTGCTTTTGCTTAATTACTCAATCAGCCTGTAAGTGGTAATCTAACATAAATAAAGTTAAGGGTCAAATAAAAATTATTATTCATAAAATTTAATTTTTTTATACAAAGAGTTTTATATAAATAATATGTTCTCAGATTTATAAATGATTAATTTGTTGTAATGTGGATAGAAAAGTATGCAAATTAAATTATTTAAATTTTTATTCATTAACTCCTCAAAAAGGAGAAAAACATGTATAAAAAAGAAGAAGAAAAATTTATGTATTACTTGACAATGCACATCAAAAAATTAAGGAATGAAAGGAAATTATCACAGAATGCGTTTTCGGAATTACTTTGCGTATACAGAGAGCATTATGCAAAAGTAGAAACAAGAAAAAGAAATCTTGCATTAAAATTGCTATTCAGAATAAGTATTTCTTTAAATATCCCGCTTAAAGATTTATTTGATTTTGATATGCCGGAAGATATTATTACAAAATAACTATATAAACCAAAACAAATACACATAAACAACTATG
>JAJQHF010000271.1 GCA_021199975.1 Candidatus Gastranaerophilales bacterium | reverse complement strand
AAATTGAAGATATTAAGCTTTTTGAAAAACTTTTAAATTTTTCACTCAAATTTTGGAAAGAAAAAGACCTTAAAGGCTCTGAAAAAGATAAATTTATTAACATCTGCAATGATTTTTATAAAATAAAAACAGAGAAAAGAGTAAACCTCTTTTATGAAAAATTTAAACATTCAGATAAGGAAGAAGCAATAAATGGTATAAAATATCCTAAATTATCTGAAATACTAAACAGTATTAATTGGGATTGGTTAAATAACGGTTTAGCTGGAAGATTTCACGGGGATTTTCATTTTGAAAATATTTTATATGACGATAAATCAAATAAATTTACATTTTTAGATTGGCGTCAAAATTTCGGCGGGGATTTGGAAATCGGTGATATATATTATGATTTGGCAAAACTGCTCCATGGGCTTATTATCTGTCACGAATTGATTGCACAAGATAAATATGAGGTTAACATAAATGAAACCAACATTAATTTTTCTTTTGAGCGAAAAAAGATTTTAAAGGATTGCGAGAAATATTACTATAAATGGCTTAAAGAAAATAATTATGACCTTAAAAAAGTAAAAGTTATAACAGCACTAATATACCTAAACATAGCTCCTTTACATCACTATCCTTATTGTAATCTTCTATTTTATTTGGGCAAAAGTATGCTTTATGATAATCTAAATTTTAAATAAAAGTTAGGTTCTACGGTTTTTGAAGTATTTAAGTATATCCAAAAATAAAATTATAAATATCCATTGTGCGCAGATGTAACAAGGAAGAATATATATAAAATCAAAACAAGGCGATGTCATCATAATTATTGTGAAAATTAAAATAAATATTGTGCTGTACCAGGTATAAAAATAATTTCTGCTTATAAATCCTGCAATAAAAACTAGAAAAAGAACAATATAATATACAATAGGATTTCCTATAGTTTGTATATATTTCTGCCAAAATTGAGAATTTTGAGAAGTAAAATAATTTATAGTCTGTATTTTTAAATCGTTGTTTATAGGATTATTCTTTTCCTTTAATAATTCTGATTTCAATATCCAATCGGCAAATAAATCTACAGGTTCTGAAAACATATTTACATTCTGCTTTATAAATTCAGGGGCATTAATTAATACATTTTTTGTTAAAATTTTTATTGCGGCATAAACATTATTTACATCACCTGTATTAATATCCGTATTGATTCCTTTTTTATCAAATTCATAATATATATTTGACAATATTAATTTATCATCTGCCGTTAATTTATCTGACATCTTGTTATTTGACAGTATTTTTTCATATATAAACATTAAATTATGTATTTCATAATTATTATTACCACATTTTATACTTATATATGTCTTATTAACAAGAAATATACCGGAGAATAACAATAAAAAGGAAATTAAAAAAGTTAAGAATCTTTTTCTGTCAAATATTTTAAGTAAATATATCATTAAAGGAAGCAGTATTAACAGAATTATATACTCTGGTCTGATTGCGCCCAGCATAGCGCTAAATGAAGCAATTATTAGGGCAATGGTATAAGAAGAAATATATTTATGTGTCTTATAAGATATAAATATCAAGGAAAAGAGTAAAATGAACATCCATAAAGCATATATTCCTCTAAACGGGTACGAATTTATAATCAGTACTACGGGTAAAATAAAAGGAAGATACATAATATAAGTTAATTTTCCGAATACTTCTTTTTCTAACAAATACAAACAACTCGCAAAAATAAGTGAAAAAGTAAATATATTACATAAAGATAATCCAAATAAAGACGGGATACAGTTATAAGCTAATAATTGGAATAAACCTGTCAAACAATGAAACCAGGGATTAATGTCATATCTAATTGTAAATTCAGACACTTCCAGGCTATGCTGTGTATGCAGTCCCGGAAAAATAAGAAGGAGCATTACTAAGTTAAGAAGAAAATATATCAGAAAATGTTTGGTTATACATTTAATTTCTTGATTATTATTTCTAAAACCTTTTATTACAATTAAAATAAGTTGATAAAACAATATAAGCAGACATAAAGTTATTATTTTAACAAATATAAATATAGTAAATTGAACAAAATTAAATGAAGAAAAAGATAATTCCCCATTCCCGATAAATTTATACTGCAATATGAATACTATAGCAAAATGAATTATTGCAGGTATAATAAACAACCAATTTGCAATGGTTATTTTTGATTTGATTTTATCTAAGATTTTAATCATATTCCTAATTATAACATTATGATTTGATAATTGAAAATAATTTCATTAAATCAAGAACAAAAATCATGAATATCCATTGTAAACATACAAAACAAGGAAATACGTATGCATAATCACAAAAAGGTACTATAACCATTAATAATGAAAATATAGATATAAATATTACACAAAACCACACATAAAAATAATTCCTGCATATAAGTCCGATTGCTAAAATTAAAAACAAAATTATATAATATAATAAAGGAGTGCCAATATATTTTGTATATATTTTCCAATAAGAATAATCATAACTTGTAAACCAATTCGTAATTTTATTTTTTAATGAGTTATTTATAGGATTTATTTTTTCTTCTATATTATCATTTGAACCTTCTCCTTGCGGCTTCTTATGAAAATCTTTATCAAAATGTTTATATTGATCTATATTTAACTTAAACAAGTTTGGTATATTTAAAATTGTATATTTTGATAATATTTTTATAGCTTTTTTCATATTGTTGGCATCATTTATATTGTTGTTTTCACTATGAATATCAATGCCGCCAGAAAATACATTTGACAATATTAATTTATCTTGCTCAGTGTAATTGTTTATTTTTTCATATACCAAAGAAAAATTATGTAGTACGTAATATGTGTTATTACATCTTTTTCCTATATAAAACATAGTTAAAAATAAGATTATAAAACATGCTAAAAATATTAGAAACCTTTTTTTATTAAATATTTTAAGGAAATAAATCATTGCTGGAATCAATAAAAGCAATATAATATATTCGCTTCTTATCATAATAATAACCGAAGATAATACTGCAAGAATAAATGCTAAAATATTACTGTTGTTGTATTTATTAGTTTTATAACAAATAAATATTATTGTAAAAATCAAAATAAACATCCATGCGGCATATATTATTCTCATAGGATATGAATTTAATACAAGAATATGCGGCAACAAAAAAGGGATATAAATTAATTCAGCATATTTATAATTTAATTTATTTTTTAATTGATAAACAACAAAAGTTAAAATAAGAGAAAAAATAAATATGTTGAATAAAGATAAACCAAAGAGTGACGGTATAAAATTATATGCTAATATTTGAGGTATGGCATTTAAC
>JAJQHF010000100.1 GCA_021199975.1 Candidatus Gastranaerophilales bacterium | reverse complement strand
AAATTTAAATATCAAATTAAAAATATTTCTTAATAATCGACAGAAATATCTCCCGCCAATTAAGGGCTTTTGAAATTCCGCCCTGTTCGCCGTTAATAACTGCTTTTAATCTTGGAACACAATGAGTAACAGCGTGTTCTCCCATCTCAATTCCAATATATTTTCTGCCCATTTTGTGAGCAACGGCACAAGTAGTTCCCGAACCTAAGAAAGAATCAAGAACTAAATCACCTTCATTAGTTGCTAAAGTTAGAATACGTTCAATAAGGCGTTCGGGTTTTGGAGTTGCAAAAACATTTTCTGAGTTAAATTGTTTTGCTTCTTTCTTTGCTTCATCGTTATCGCCAACGTCATTTCTTACCCACATGGTTCTAGATACGGTACCTTGTTTAACTTCTGATAAAAAACGTTTAATTCTTGGAGTCCCCAATCCATCTTTCCCAAACCAAATTCTATTATCTTTAACCATTAAAGCGTACGTATTTTTGCTAACACGCCAACAATATCCTGCAGGAGGATTAACAATTTTTCCTTTGGGTGTTGTTATCGAAAAATCATTACTTGCACTATATGTTTTAACAGATAGGTTATCAGACATCCAGTTGCCTCTTGGGTCGTTGTCGGGGTTCTTATAGCGAGCATTCATTTCGTCAGTTCTTGGTAGCAAATTCGGTCTCCATACATCTTTATCTTTAGCATAACAAAGTATGTGGTCATGGTTATCGCTCATCCATTTAGCGTCATTTTGTATTCCGTATTTTTTTTCCCAAATAACATTATTAACAAAGTTATTTCTTCCAAAAATTTCATCACAAATAACTTTAAGGTAATGGCACTCATCATCATCAATTGAAATCCATATTGAACCGTCTTCGGATAATAATTCCCTTAATAACTCCAATCTTGGATACATTAAAGAAAGCCAGATTGAATGTTCTAAATTATCGTCATATTGTTCAAAAGCATTGCCTGTATTATATGGAGGGTCAATATAAATACATTTTACCTGCCCTTTATAATATGGTAATAAAGCCTTTAGTGCCTCAAGATTATCCCCTTTAATTATCATATTTGAAGATTTTTCACCGTATGATAACTCAGAATTAGCTTTTAATAAGTGATAGGGAACTTTATCCGCAGTTTTCACCGCTTCATTCTTATTTAACCACTCTAAAATAGGCACGCATAACCTCCTAATAATAAGATAATATAGCATAAAATACTATATTGTGTAATATTTCTTCTGAAATTTTTATTGCTTTATATTCGGATTTATTATTCGTAAGTTTTGCGAATGCAATTTTTGCTCCGAAAAGTCTTGCTTGTTTTAAATATTCTTCCAGTTCATCCAATGTTTTTTGTTGATATTCTTTAAGTTGAAACATATTCTACTTCGCTTTTATATCATAAGGGGTTTGCTTAAAAGTTATATTTAGAGATTTAACACAAAAAAATAATTCTGATTTGCAGCAAGATTTCTCTTCCTAAAATTAATCTTTTGGCTAAAATTAAATAAGTCAGATACACTAAAAATCAAAATAAAAAAAAGCCGACATATTATGGCGGCTACTAGACTTTTGGGGAGGGAGGTTTTATGGGCTTAATGCCCTTTATATTTTTTATATCGTCATTATTTTTTTTAACTTTAGCTTTTAATTAATAAATTTATAAAATATTTATAAAACTCAATAAACACAATAGTTTTTGGCTTCATATTTCTTAATAAAATAACTCCGTAAGTTTGTAGTAAAATTGTTTTATGGATAAAAAAATTAAAAGACCTGAACTTCTTTTACCGGCGGGAAGCAAAGAGAAGCTTGATTATGCTATTCATTACGGAGCTGATGCCGTTTATTTGGGAATGGTAGACTTTAGTTTGCGTGCTATGAGAAAAGGTGAACTAATAACGCTTGATAACTTAAAAGAGTGTATAAATCTTGCCCATTCATATAATAAAAAAGTCTATTTAACATTAAATATATTCGCTTATGATGAAGACATTAAAAAGCTTATTGAGGCTTCTGAAAGAATTGCGGATGCTAAACCCGATGCAATATTATTTTCTGATTTTGGAGTATATCAAATTATAAAAAAATATATGAGCGGTATTCCTCTGCATGTAAGCACTCAAACAAACATATTAAACAGTGAAGCTGTTAAATTTTGGAGAGATTTAGGTGCTGAAAGAGTTGTTTTGTCACGTGATTTGTCATTAAAACAGATAGAATCAATAAAAAATTCGGTACCTGATATTGAATATGAAGTATTTGTTCACGGTGCGCAGTGCGTATCTTTTTCAGGCCGCTGTTTAATAAGTGATTACATGACAAAAGGTGGAAGAAAAGCTAATCATGGCAACTGTTCTCAATCTTGCCGGTGGAGTTATAAGCTTGTTGAAGAAACACGGCAGGGTGAATATTTTGACATAGAAGAAAACGGACAGGGAACTCATATTTTAAGCCCTAAAGATTTAGCTTTAATAAATTATTTGCCTCAATTAATAGATTTGGGTATAGAGTCATTTAAAATAGAGGGCAGAACAAAAAGCCTGTATTATGTTTCTGCTGTTGCAAAAGCTTACAGAAAAGCTATTGATGATTATCTTTTAACCGGAAAAATTGATGAAAAAGCTAATTATGAAGAAATAAGAAAAATCGGGAACAGAGGTTATACTACCGGATTTTATCTGCATAAACCTGATTGCGAAGGTTACGGTTATGATATTTCAAAAGGACTTGCGGGGGCAGATTGTTTATGTGTTTTCCTTGAAAAACAAGATTGCAATTTTAAAGTTCTAACAAAAAATAAATTTCTGCTTGGCGATGAAATAGAAATAATAACACCTGATGAATGTTTTAAATCTGTAGTTATAAAAATAACTGATGAGAAAACAGGAGAGAACCGTGAGCTTTCAAATACAAATGATATTTCGATAATTCAACTTTCAAAATCACCTGAAAATTATGAATATGCACTTGCACGAACAATTGGAGTTAAAAATATAAGAAGATATTAAAACCTGATTATAATTTAAATTCTTTATTTGATATAGATTTTACAGAAATAAAATCCTTGGGAATAAATGCGGTTTTATTCGATTTAGACAGCACTGTAATGCCCTCTAAATCAGGTGAATACCCTGAAAAAGTAAAAGAATTATTTGAAAGTTTAAAACAAAATTTTGTTATTGCAATTATAAGCAATAATAAAAATAAGGACTATATAGATAAAGTTCAATCTATATCTGATTTTCCCGTAATAGGTAATGCAAATAAGCCTTCACCTAAGAAAATGCGTAAGTTTTTAAAATCTGTTAATATAAAACCATGTGAAACGGTTGTTATAGGGGATAGACCCCTTACGGATATTCTTTCAGGCAAATTATTAGGGGCAAAGACAATCCTTGTCGATTCTATTACAAAAGAAACGGAAAATAAGCCTACACGTTTTGTTCGAAAATTAGAAAGACTTGTTATAAAAAATTAGTCCTGTTAATCAATTAATTAAGGGGATTTAATTTATTGTATGATATTTTAATCTTTATAAAAAAGGAGATTAGTATGATACAGGAATTAAATGAAAATAATTTTGATGAAAATATAAAAGACGGTATCAAATTTGTGGCATTTACCGCATCTTGGTGCGGGTACTGCCAAAAACAAAAACCGATTTTACAAGAAATTGCAGACCAAAATATCTGGATAGGAGAGGTTGATCCTGATAAAAATCCTTCACTGGTTAACCGTTTTGGAATAACTGCATTCCCTGCTTTTCTTTTATTTAAAAACGGAAATTTAATCGGAAATTTTTTAGGTTATAAAACAAAATATGAACTCTTAAATACACTTCTTAGCTATTTACAGTAGATTTTAATTATCTATATAGCAAACATGAAACGCAAGCATTGCCTTCTTTATAACAGTCCGGTTCTATGGTTTTGCATATTTCCATTTTTGACTTACATCTTGGTTCAAAAGGACAGCCCGTAAATTTATCTTTTATGGATGGCGGCTGACCTTCAATTGCTTCAAGCCGTTTTGAGTTAAAGTCAGGTAATGTTTCTAACAATGCTTTTGTATACGGATGTTTTGGGAATGCAAATATTTCTTTTGCTGAAGATTTTTCAACAACGTGTCCTGCGTACATTACAGCCGTTTTGTCCGCTGTTTCATACACAAGTCCAAAATCATGTGAAATAAGTATAAAAGAAGTGCCTGAGTTCTTTTGAATTTCTTTTAATAATTCCATAATTTGGGCTTGAACCGTGACATCCAATGCAGTTGTCGGTTCATCAGCTATAATAATGTTAGATTTACAGGCAATTGCCATTGCAATAATATCCCTTTGCCTCATTCCTCCTGAAAATTCGTGAGGATACGCTTTTAGCCTCTCCTTTGCATTTGGAATTTTTACTTCGTCTAAAACCTCAACAGCACGCCTTACGGCTTCATCTCCTTTTATTTTTTGATGCAATTCAATAACTTCTAAAAGCTGTGAGCCTATTGTGTATAAAGGATTTAATGAAGTCATCGGGTCTTGCGGAACCAACGCAATTTCTTTCCCTCTTATCGTTTGCATTTGTCTTTCTGTCAGCGTTAAAAGATTTTGATTATCATATATTATTTCTCCTGATGTTATTTTAGCATTCGGAGCAAGCAGTCTTAATACGGACATAGCCGTTATTGTTTTGCCGCAGCCTGATTCGCCGACAATAGCAAGCATTTCTCCTTTCTCCAATTCAAGATTTACATTATACAACGCCTGATAATCTTCTCCATTGGAGTGAAATACTAAATTCAGGTCTTTTATCCGTAAAATATTCATAATTTGATATTAATATATGTTTGAATTAAAAGCAATTAGCAACATGTTCTTTTTATTATAAACTTTCTAAAAGGTTTAAATATAGAATTAAGGATTTTAAAAAATATCAAACTTTTAAAATGCAAATATGATTGTAAAGGAAACTTGTTATCAAAGAAAAAATATCTTTGTTTTCCTATTTTTGACTTTAGAGCTGCCATTTTCACATCATAGTCTTTAATTTGGCTTCCGTCAAATTTTATCAGAATATTGTAGATTGAATACATATCATCCCAAACATAAACAAACGGTCTTAAACGCTTATTTGTACCGTTTAACTTCTTAGGGAAATCTATATTTTCAAAATTTTCTTTAAATTCCCCGCCTACCAAATGCTGAAAATCAATAAGATGTATTGTTCCATCTTCTTCTGCCATTAAATTTGAATAATTTATATCCCTGTGTATAAATTTATTCTTAAATAAAATTTCGCTGATTTCATATAAAGAATTAAACATATTATTTAATTTCTTACCCGAAGTCATTTTAATAAGTTCATCCGAAAGATTTGTTCCTTGTATACATTCAATACATAAAAACATTCTGTTATCAGAAAGATTTCTATACATAATAGAATCAACAAAATAGACAGAATTTTGACTATGCAGATATTTTATTATTTTATATTCTTTCTTTGCATAAAAATTGCCTGAACCGCACTTTAAGAATACCTTTTTATTTTGATAATCCGCTATAAAGAAAAACTCAAATCCCGAACTTGGTTTTTTATCTACCTGATATGTTTCTATATTCTCAAATCCGTATTTTTTATTCAGGAGTCTTAACCAATTTGATTTTTTTATTTTAGTTTCGTTATAATATACTTTTTTATCTGAAGGTTTTACAAAGTAATAATCATTTTTATCCATATAATCTGATAAAATACGGTTGTATATATCGTATGGATTTTTAACTTCTTCAATTTTTATATTTAAGACTTCAATTGATAATTTACTTAAAAGTTCATCGTACTTATGCGGAACTGTTTTTTTATGAACAATAGAATGATAAATTAAGGTATTTAATAAATCTTCTTTATCCGGGGTATAAAATCCTCTTTCATCATAAATTCTGTTATTAAGAATATCCTCTTCCCATTTTTCGCAATAATAATCATCACCAATGCTTCTCAGGTCAAAAAATACGAGCTTATCTGCAATTTTAGTTTTAACCTGACATCTGTATTTTTGTTTATATACAACCTTTGCATTTAACAAATATTTTACTTTTTGAAAATCATCTACAAGTAAATCTATATCTCCGTTTTCAGTCATATCTTCAAAACCCCGGAGAACAACATATTTACAAGAACTGTTTAAAATTCTGAAAATTTCATTTAAATTATTCCAACAATAAAGCCCAAGAGGCAGCTGTGACTTATTTATATATTGGTAAGCTCCATCAAACACCTTAGTTGAAGCGTATTTATAATATTCTGAGTATGATTTGTTTAACAGGAAAATAAGATTTTTGCCAACTTCTTCGCAATTATTTGCTGCATGAATTTTATAACCACCGCCGGTAAGCTTTCTTAGTTTCTTTTTTAAGAGTAAAACCTTTCTGTTTACTTTTTCATAACCCTTTAAAGTTTCTTCATAACCATATTCAGGACTATTATCCAATATAGTAACCGCCAAAAATTTGCCGGTTCCAATTTTTTTTATTTTCTTTCTGATTTTTTCACAATAAAATCGCTCAAGACAATTTTTAAAGGAGCGTTTATCCCATTCAATTTCGTAGACCTCAAGTATTTGAAAGGTAGTTTTTATTTCTTTCAAAATTTCGGTTTCTTTATTTCTTGCTTTATCCCAAATAATAAACAGGTTAATTTCGGGCATTATCATATCTTTTTCTAATTATATCCAAACAATTAAATTTTAATTTCTATATATTTCTTTGTCAAATCCAATTTTATCATTTTAAACGAGTTTCAGCATATAAAGAATTAATGTTTTTTATAAATTAATTATTCCTGTAAAAGAATAATCCGCATTACCTGACATAAAAATATCGTAGTTTGTATCTTTATTCGAGCCTTTCCAATTAATAATAAGACTGCCGCCCGGAAGATTTACTTTAACCTCTTCTGAGCATAAACCGTTTAAAATTGCAGAAACCACACTTGCACAAGCGCCTGTTCCGCAAGCTAATGTAATTGCACAGCCTCTTTCCCACACATCCAGATTTATTTCATTTTTTGAAAGTACCTTTATAAATTCAACATTTGTTTTTTCGGGAAACAAAGGATGCGTTTCTATTTCATGCCCGTATTTTAAAGCCAATTCTTTTGTATTTCCCTCCGTTATAATTACGCAGTGAGGATTTCCCATACTGACAGCATTTGCCTTAAATGTTCTATCTGAAACTTTAATATCAAAATTCAGATTATCAGCGGTTTTTACGGGAATTTTAGCAGGTTCTAAAATCGGTTTTGACATATTAACTCTTACTCTGCCGTCATCTAAAATTTTAGGAATAATAGTTCCCGCTTTTGTTTCAACTGAAAATTCTTTTTTAGTTACGTAACCTTTTTGATATACATATTTTGCAAAGCATCTTATACCGTTGCCGCACATTTGAGCGATTGAGCCGTCTGAATTATAAAAAATCCAACCGATATCCGTATCTTTTGTATCCGGATTGACAATAATTAAGCCGTCAGCGCCTATGCCGAAATGTCTGTCGCATAGTTTTACCGCAAGTTCAGAAGGGCTTTTTTGTGTTCTTTTATATTCTTCATAATCAAGAATAACAAAATCATTACCAAGCCCTTGCATTTTAGTGAAATTAATCATTGTCATTATTTTTTCTCCTCGATTTTTTATTTTTTTGCTTCTTTTTTTCGTATTTTACTTCAGGCTTATAATCTTTAGGCTCTCTTAGTTTAAATTCTTTATTTTTCAAACCCTTACTATCCCTTGTATCATAGCTTTTGTTAAATATTCTTGTATTTAAAGCATCAATATATGTATCATTTAAATGCGCATAATCAAAAATTACGGCACCTTTTGAATTAAATTCTCTTGTTTTGTGTATTTGGATAAGCAAATCTTCAAACGATCCGCCCATAAAAGTAACAAACAGACCGGGATATATTTTTGTAACGGGGCTTGTGTTATTAACAACCTCTTTAAGCAGCATTACCGCTGTATTTTGGTTTCCTGTTAAAAGCAGAGGGGTAAATCCGTCTATATAATTATTTAATGACCAATCTTTCCAATTTTGCATTTTTGTTGTTTTTGATTTTTTTAAATCAGGAAATATTACTGCTGTTAACAGTATATTAGTATTATTTGTAAGATTTTTTACATTTTTTATAAATTTAGAAATTTGGTTTTGTCTGTACAAACACCATAAATCCCATTCAGTTGAGGCATAAGTAATTTCAACCGGGTCAATACCGTATAACTCTTTAAATTCTTCTCTTGCGGTTTTTGTATATCCCCAATTTGTCATAACATAGTTTGAATAAGAAGGGTCAACAGTTTGAGGATATCTTATATAATCAAGATTTATACCGTCTATTTTATAATTTGTAATTATTTCTTCAATAATACCCGATAAATAAATTTGAACCTGAATATTTGCAGGGTCAAGGAAGTAACCGTTATGTTCCGACAAAGAAGGAACAGGCTCTTCCGATTCGTAATTTAATAATCTCTTATTAGCCCAAGAAGGATATACACTTAAAACATGTTCCGGATTTAACTGCGGATTATCATTACCCACATAAAAGCTCTCAAACCAAACCTGGATTTTCATATTTCGTTTGTGTGCTTCTTCAATCCACACTTCTAAAGGGTCAAAACCGACAAACTCTTCTCTTTGTGAAGTTACTCCGCAATCCTTTAAAAATTTGCTTGGATAAATCGTTTTGCCGTGAAAATACGTTTCAAGAAAAATATCAGTAATACCTGACGATTGAACTCTTTCAAGTGTCTTTTCTATTTGTTCGGGTGATTTTTCAACAGGTCTGAGCCAAATACCTTTTAATTCATTGCTTTTATAAGGTATTGCATTTTTTATTGCATCATCCAGTGAAGACATTGCATCATTTATGTAAGCCTGCGTTTTTTCAGGCTTTTTTTCCGCATTTCTCAGTGACTCTTTTGATGCTTCCAAGCACGCATTTGCCTTTTTATCGTTGTATAAAATATCAAGATTTCTATAATATTCAACCAAACCGTTAACTTCTTTAATTTTTTCTTTTGCGGCAAAGACCAAACTCTCGGGGGTCAAAAAAACTTTAATAAATTTATTTTGATAATCAATATAGACTTTTGAACCTATTTGAAGATTTTTATTTATCCAATTTTTTGCACTTCCGTGTCCTGAAACAACAAAACCGTTTTTTGGAATAATAGAGTCGGCTCCGTTTAAACCGACAACCATATTTTTTTCAACAATAGCTTCCGTTCCGAATTCATTTGTACCCGTTCTTAACCCGTAAGAAGGTGTATATATAATGAGCTGATTTGGACCTCTTAACCCCGGATAATAAGAATTTACACTGCCTTCTTTTTTCGGATTAATTGCATTAACAGACCTTTGGCTCTCTTGATAAATTATACTTTCCTGTTCTTCATGAATAAGCGGTTTTAAGGGAAACAGCGCATAATTAAGTACTTTTTCATTTAATTCTATTTGGTTTGAGCCGTTCTGCTCAGTTAAGTTTTCAGCATACATATATTCAGGATTATTGGAAGTATCTGTCTGCATAGAAATTTTAGGATTTATATTCTGTTTAAAATTATCATTAACAAGTGTATCAGCACATACTTCAAGCTGAATAAAAATAAATAATAATACCAAAATCCCTGTAATTTTTTTCATAATAACATGATAATAAAAAACAAAAGATTTGTTAATAACTTTAAATAAATAATTTATAAAAAAAATAACATAATTAAAAAAACATTAATTATACGTAAAACAGTATTATTTTATATTATTATTGTATTAAGGAGATTTTAATATGGAATATAAAGACTATTATAAAATACTTGGTGTTGAAAGAAATGCAACGGAGGCAAAAATAAAATCTGCATACAGAAAACTTGCAAGGCAATATCACCCTGATGTAAATAAATCTCCCGATGCAGTAAATAAATTTAAAGATATAAATGAAGCATATGAAGTGCTGTCGGATAAAGAGAAGAAGAGCAGATATGACAGCTTAGGTGCAAATTGGCAGCAGGGCGCAAACTTTACACCTCCTCCGGATTTTGAAGGTTTTAATTTTAATCAGGGCGGCTTTAGCCAGGGCTTTTCAGGCGGCGGAGATTTTTCAGACTTTTTCAGTTCTATTTTTGGAGATTTAATGGGCGGCGCTCAAAGAACACAGCGCTCCTCAAGAAGAACCTCCTCCCGAGGATTTTCTTATGATGATATTTTAAACAATTACGGCAGAGCTTCCGCAAGAACGGAAGAACCGCAAACGGAACAACATGAAAACCTCGATATTACTCAAGATTTAAATATAACCGCAAAAGATTTAATGTCTGATAAGGCAATTAATGTAAAAATGAATACTGTTGAAAAATGCCTGAAATGTCCATCAGGCGGAAGTATTTGCAGTGAATGCGGCGGAACCGGAATTGTAAGCAAAACAAGAAATTTAACGGTTAAAATTCCAAAAGGAGTTAAAGAAGGACAAAAAATAAGACTTAAAGGCGAAGGAAAACAGGATAATTACGGAAGACGGGGCAACCTTTACTTTATTATTAAATTTAAAGATTCCGAATACACTATAGAAGGAGAAGATTTAACAAAAACAGTAGAAATTACCCCCGCAGAAGCTGTCCTTGGCTGTAAAAAAGACATATCAACGCTTCACGGAATTATAGGAATAAAAATACCTCCTGAAACAAGAAGCGGGAAAATATTAAGGCTTAAAGATTTAGGTCTTCCAAAGAAAACCTCGGGTTACGGCAATCTTAACGTTAAAATTGCAATTAACCTGCCTTCTTCAATATCATCTAAACAAAAAGAACTTTATAAAAAGATTTTGGAGCTTGAATAAAACAACATAATCAAAAATGTCCTGTTTTACTTAGGACTATATATTATACTCTTGTATATTTTTCATCGATTTATACATAAATTCAACATCTTTATTTTCCGCATTTTTCAGAAAATTTGTAATTTCATTAATAATTTTTTCTCTTTCCGTAAAATGAGCAAAATCAAACAAGTCTTTAATTTCAACATCTAAAGCCTCCGCTATTTTACAGAGATTTTTAAATTGCGGAAAATGATTTCCGTTCTCCATTTTACACAAATTCTGTGTATCCATCCCGATTTTTTCTGCAAGTTGTTCCTGCGTAAGATTTTTACTCTTTCTAAGTTCTTTAACCCGCATACCGAAACGATTTTTTAAAAATTCCATATATTTGCTCTCCCTTAAATAGGATAGCTTTTACATAAGAAAACCATAATGTTTGATTTTGCCAATTTATATTGACAAAATTGTTAAATCATGACATGTATATAAGCATAATATGTCATTGTTTATCAAATATATATTTAAAACATGTCATAGTTTAGCAAAAGGAGAATAAAATGGATATATCAGGTGTTGATGTTGATTATTTAAATGATGAAGAGATATTAGAATTATGCAGCGATATTGTTGACTCAAACAATGAAGAAATTTTTGTTTTAAATGGAATTGATGTTAATAATTTGTCAGATGATAAAGTTCAGGAAATTTATGATAATATTATTTCTCTTAACTCTGTACCTATTCAATATGAACAGGAAACTTCAGAGATTAATAATGACATTGTAGATCAGAATTCTGATGAAATACTTTTAATTAACGGATACAATGTTAATTTTGAAAACCTCTCTGATGATGAAATACTTACTTATTATGAGGATATTATTGATAATGGTGATTTGATTTCTTATGATACAACAACTTATAAATGTTATGATTATTCAACTTCATCCGGTGGAACATACATGATATGTAGTACAACCTATGGGAGTCAGGGAGTCTATGTTGAGTGTGCTTCTATTGAGGATCCTGCTTGGAAGTATTGCCATTCACGTACAGTTTATAAAATAAAAGCGGATTTGATTAATGGAAACCTTAAATCATATGATGCCGGCAATTGTTATTTTACTTGTACCGGTTACATGGTTGCATATAGAATATGCTATATTAATAATAACGCTTTGAATCTAACAAAACTGAGTAGTAATACCGGTACGGGAGGAACTAGATATGCCCCCATATTATGCAAATAGTTCAGTGTTTCTTACAGACCTCAATAGATACCGGTTCAAGTTCTACTTGTTCACGTTTTGTAATAATATAAACAGCTTTTGATATGAGTATATAACGGAAGAATTTGGCTGGAAAATTTTTTATGACATAATATTGTTTGTTATGAATGACAAAATAATTATAAGATAAGCAAATCAACGCAACTTGAAGAATGTCAGTCTTGAGCTTCCGAAAAATGAATTGACAGTATTTACGGGAATTTCGGGTTCAGGAAAAAGTTCTTTGGCTTTTGATACTATTTTTGCTGAAGGTCAAAGAAGATATGTGGAAATCCTTATGATGCATGCAACCCCACTATGTTTCGAGCACAGAAAGATTTCATCTCCATTCCTAAATTACACACAAAAAACTCCTCAGGTAAGACTCGAACTTACAACCCTTCGGTTAACAGCCGAATGCTCTGCCATTGAGCTACTGAGGAATATCTATAACTCTATATTACCAAAAAAAAATTGATTGTAAATAGGTTTTTTATTTTTTATTTTTTATATTTTTTCAATTAATTATTAATTTTAGATAAATTATCTCCATAATAATAAAGAAATAATTTATTTAAAAGCTGATGAAGGGATTTGAACCCTTGACCTACTGATTACGAATCAGTTGCTCTACCAACTGAGCTACATCAGCATATTATTATTTTATAATATAAATATAATTTTACTGCAAATTACTAGTAAATTATTTAGATAATTGTTCTAAAATATTTGTAGAAGAACCTGTTTTCCCTTCTAACACAGGATATTTCGCAGTTGTAGAATACACTTTGCCTATTTCTTGTGCTGCATTTTTATTTTCTTTTGGCAATCTGTCTTTTAGAGGTTTTTTACCTGTTAGTAATCTCATAAATTCAAAATATTTACCTGCAATACCGGTTCTGTTTTCATTCTTTTCATCAATTTCCTGAAGTTCTTCCATCGATTTTCTTCCAACCGGCATGCCTATGGATTTTCTTGTAAGAACTTCTGTTGTCAAGGTATTAGGTATTGCAACTGCCGTCATTCCTTTAAGTGAACTGTTGTAAGTGGTTCTAAATGTTCCGTTAAACCAATTAATAAGCATTGTTTGATAGAATAAACCGCTTAATCTTTGCATTATACGTTCATTTGCTTTTTCTTTTGCACCTTCTTTGTCTTCTCCGTCTGATTTAAGCATTACCATATTATAGTTATCAGCCACTAAAAATACTGATGTAACTGCGGAAGAAGCTATTTTAGACATCATTGCCAAATCTGTATTTTTATTGCTTGATTGAGTAACTCCGTTAAAGGATTTTTCAACGGCTGTGTTAACATAAACAAGAAGTTTTTGTTTTGCTTCTTCCATTTTGGTTTTTAGCTTCTTTATTTCTTCCGAGGAAGAACCTTTTTCAACAGCTTGTTTATATGCTGCTTCGGCTGTTCTGTATGGTTTAGTTTTCTTTTCAAGCCGCTCCATTGCATTTACAAATACAGTTTGACTGATTTTTCCTGATTTATTTTTTTGTTCTCCAAATATTTCTGTTACTGCTTTATGTATATTTTTTTCTAATTTGGATAATTCAGCTTCTCCAATTGCTTCTTTAGCTGCTTTCTTTTCGACAGGAGAAACAACAATTTTTATCAATGAGCTTACAATTTTATATGGCAGTTTTAATGCAGACATTATAAATTTAAATGGCTGTGTTACTATATCTACAAATGGCTTTGACATCTTTTCTATTTGAATTGGTGTTTCTTTTACTTTTGATGATATAGAATCAGTTACGGTTTTAACAACATCATCCAGCTGCTCGGAACTTATATTAACCTTTTTATTTTTTATAATTTCTGCAGCTTTATTTGCAACGTCAGTAAATTTGTTTTCGGCAATATCTGTCGAATGAAGTTCTATAGCTGTTTTAACCGAGCTTTCAATCTGTTTACACTCTTTTTCCGATAATGAAGCACCTGTGGATTTTAATTTTTCTATTGCTGATTTTGAAATTTCCGGAATTTTTGAAGAAGGTAAAGAGGACTTGTACATTTTTATAATTCCGTCAGCACTTTTTTTACTGTATTTATTTTTTATAAATTCATGTCCCTCTGCAATTTCCTTGCAGCCTGCATCTTTAAGGCTTTGAGTTAATTTATTAAAGTTTTCTTGGCTCATTTCAAAATCTTTATAAGCAAGTTTGTTATATACCTTGTCTTTGAAGAATTTACCTATTGATTTTACACCTTTGACAAGCTTAGAATTTTTTGTATAAGAGCTGTTTTGTAAAAAGCTTAAAGCAAAACCAGCAGAAACCAATATAGCAACACCTTTTTCTAATGTTTTTAAATTTAACAATGCTTTTTTAGGTTTATCTTCTGTTTTGTCTTTCCCGTTCTCTTTCAATGATTGTTCTTTCGTTGAAACCTTATTATTTACTTCATTATTTCCAAATGAAGACTTAAAACTTGTAAATATTTTCGGTTCTTTTTCAAGTGAGGAAATATAATTATTTTGTGTTATATTTTTATTATTTTCTTTATTATTCTTGTTCTCTCCTGTTTTATCATTAGACGTTTTACCATCTTTTTTATTATATTCTTTTGCTTTTTCTTTTGAAAGGAAAAATATAGGTTTTCCTAATCGTTTTCTTGATGTTGTTTCAGAGAATAAAACAGTAAGAGCAGAAGTTAACGGAGTAAACCATGGAATTGTATTTACCTGTTTTGTAAAAGCTCCAAAAGTAAGCAGTTGTATGTATGCAGTTGTAAATACTCTTGAAATTTCCTGTCTTTGTCTTTCTTTTGCTTCTTTTTTTGAATCTTCTTTTTTATCACCGCATAAAACGGAAAGATTATAGGCATCATTTGCTAAGAAAGCAACAGGAATTAACCCCGTTACAATTCTGTTTAACGGTCTTTCGTAAGCTGTATTATAGTTCCCTGTATATTTATCAAAAAATTTATTGCTTACTTTATAAAGACTTTCTTTTATGTATTCATTTGCTTCTTTTACAAGCTGCTGAGCCTTTGGGTTGTCATCAGTTTTATTTATTTGTTCTATTAAATACTCAGGAGTTACTCCTTTTTTTTCTGCAAAACTTTTGACTGTATTTTGAGTCTTGTCAAAAATTCCTTTCAGCATATCTGTTTTTGAATCAAGTTCATTTAATTTTCGGGGAATTCTCAAAACAGGTTTATTATATAATTTTTTTGCCCCTTGTTTAAGTGCAGGTATTGATTGGGCTTTTTTCAATACCCAGCTTCCTGCATACAAAGGCAAATTCACAAACGGGAATATTACATTTTCTATGAGCGCACGTCCATTTGTTTTTTCTCGAATAGAAAGAGCCCCTTCTTCTAGTGAAAATCTGGAGCTCTTTTTTAATATATCTGATGAAGTTACAAGTTTGCCAACCTTTTGTCCTAATCTTTCGCCTACGTTTCCATAATGTTGAGAGAACACATTTAATATTTTTCTGTCTGCTTCTGTTATTAATGTTGCGGGATTACCGCCTTTAAAGCTTAAAGAAGTATGTTTCGACGGGGAAGAGGGATAGGGAGATTGTTGATATATATTATTCTTTTTCATCCTCTGTGTTATATTATTTGCACCAGGTTTAACAGTGTTCATTTTTATTCCTTTTTTTCAATCGGATTATGTTCATCCTCATGCTTTAAAAATTAAAAAAAATATTTTTGCCATTTTAAATAAAAAATGTAACAATTTGTTATTAAGGATATCTTGAATCTGCTTTTAAAAGCATATTTGCAAGCTTTTCAGCTCCTTCAAATTTTCTCTCTCTTAATTTTTTACTTGCAAGTTCGACATTATATTTTACAAGTTTATGTTTTATTGTAAAATCAGAAGTTTTTTCGTTTATTTCCATTATTGCATAACAAGCATCAGGAGCGGTAGAAAAAGGACGTCCGATACTGCCTGCATTAACTACGGTTTGTTCGGTATTTGTCTGATAGCCGCATGGTATATGTGTATGTCCGCAAAAAATCACATTTGCATTTGTACCTTTTATTATTTCTTCAACTTCTTCTATTTTCATATCGGGATATATATTTTCATCATTTTTTCTCGGTGAACCATGCACCAATAAAATTTTTATTCCGAGTAATTCAATCTCTTCCTTTTCTTGAAGATTTTTCAGAAAGTTTTTATCTTCTTCATTAAGAATTTTACTGTCCGCAAGATATGCACTTCCCATTACCTCATTTGTTTCAAGTATTTTATTATAAGTATCAATAGAAAAAACAGACAGCATTTTATCGGTATTTCCTTGTATGATATGAAAATCCTTTAATTTTATAAGTTCACGTATTTTTATAAGTGTTTCTTTTGGTTCAGGACCTGCCATTACAATGTCGCCCAAACAAAAAATTTTGCTGCAATTTTCTTTTTTTATGTCATCCAAAACACTGTTTAAAGCTTCAATATTGCCATGTATATCCGATATTACAGCTATCTTCATTTTTATTCCCAATCTTATTCGTGATAATATAATAATAACAGGAATAATAAAATTATGATACAGAGAAGAAAATCCAAACAAATACAGATAGGAAATATAAAAATCGGCGGGGATGCACCTATTTCCGTGCAATCTATGACGAATACAGATACAAGAGATATAAAATCCACTTTAAAACAAATTAACAATTTATTTGAAAACGGATGTGAGATTGTAAGACTTGCAATTTTAAATGCTGATGCAGTTGAAGCTGTAAAAGAAATAAAGAAAAAATCACCGCTTCCGTTAGTTGCAGATATACATTTTGATTACCGTTTAGCAATCAGATGTATTGAAAACGGCATTGATGCTTTAAGAATTAATCCGGGGAATATTGGAAAAGAAGAGCATATTAAAAAAGTTATTAATCTTGCAAGAATTAATAATATTCCGGTAAGAATAGGTATAAACGGAGGCTCACTCGAAAAAAACATAGAATTATCAGATATTCCGCTCCATGAAAAAATGGTTATGAGTGCAATGAGGCATATTAAAATTTTAGAAGACAATAATTTTGATAAAATAAAAGTTTCTTTAAAATCGAGTGATGTTCTTACAACTATAGAAGCATACAGGTTAATTGCAAAGAAAATAGATTATCCCCTTCATTTGGGTGTAACGGAAGCAGGAACTTATACAGGCGGAATAGTAAAATCTTCCGTAGGGCTTGGTACTCTTTTAGCTGAAGGAATAGGTGATACAATAAGAGTTTCTCTTACAGATTCACCTGCTGAGGAAGTTAAAGCCGGATATATGATATTAAAATCGTTGGGATTAAGACAAAGAGGCATTAATTTTATATCTTGTCCTACCTGCGGAAGGACTCAAATAGATTTAATTTCTCTTGCAAAAGAAGTTGAAAAAAGACTTGAAAACTTTTCTAAACCTTTAACAATTGCGGTTATGGGCTGTGCAGTTAACGGACCCGGGGAAGCTAAACATGCGGATTACGGTATTGCAGGCGGAATAAAAGAAGGATTAATATTTAAAAAAGGTCAGATTGTTAAGAAACTTTCTGAAGAAAAACTTGTTGATGAGTTTATAAATCTCATACAAACAGAGAATGTATAAATATTGCATTCTCTGTAAAAATAAGTTATTATATTATTATAATAAAGGGGATTTATTAATGAAAAAGATTGCTTTAGTTCTTACGATTTTTTTATCAATATCATTAACATCTGATGCATTTGTGGATACTCAATATATGACAACGCCTCAATACATGCAGAATACAGGTTATTCGGCTGAAATGTCCGAAATGATGAGTGTTGTAAATCAGGATCCATACAGAGAACCATATGTTGAACCTTCAACTCCTTCAGGAATTGCAAAACGTATTTATAATTACATTGTTCCCGGAGTTTATACAGACCTCGATTTTTACAATCATGAAATTAATTTTGACGGTCCAAGTTGGAAGGATTTATAATTCATCTAATATCAGAAAGTTATAAAAAATGATATCGATTACTTGATATCTTTTTTTTATATGTTTTTTCAACAAATTATCAACAAATTTTGTTATATATAGTATGCAATAATTTGTGCCAATTTTATAATTTTATCAGGAAATATTC
>JAJQHF010000165.1 GCA_021199975.1 Candidatus Gastranaerophilales bacterium | reverse complement strand
GTGTCTAAAACCTTAAAATTATTATCTTCAAGCTTTTGTTCCAATATATCTTTATATTTTATCCCGCCGCCATAAAAAACTACAACAAAATTAACTTTTTTACCATAATGTGCTTCAAGTTTTTTCCTTGTTTCCGCAAAAATTGCGGTTGTCAAATCAGTAATTTTATCTGCATTTTTATCATTATTTATATAATTGTTAATATAGAATTCATTAATTTTTTTGAAGGTGTAGGAAGATCTTATAATATTTACAAGCTTATTATTAAGTTTTTCTTGTTTAAAATGTTTTTTCCTGTCTAAATAAAGGTGCCTGTTTTCGCTTAGACTTAAAATATCAGTATAATAAATAAGCATTCTTCTGTAATGGTCATCAATCATAAAATAAAAAATTATATCGGAAGATGGAACATCTTTATAAAAATAATCATTTTGAACTTGTTCGTACATATCTTGAAAACTGCTGCCGGGAATAGCTCTGTTATATACAGGTCTTTTTAAAATATGAGATAATTTATAAGAGAATGTTTGATTATATTTTAAATGTTGTCCATGGGCAAAAGAACAGCCAAATACGGTTATTGGGGTTTTATTCAAAAATTCAAGCCCGTCGGGTTTTCGTCCTTTGTATACATCATCTGTGCCTGTAAAATAATGTTCTAAATCTAAATACCATGGATTTATTTTATACCTGAATTCGCTGATTTTATATATGGAATGACGGTTAGCAACAGTAGTTTTATATATAATCAAATCGCTTATAAAAACAAATAAAATTACAAGACACAAATTTAAAATTATTATTTTTATAATTTTTACGGATTTTTTCATTTTAACTCCAATTTTTTAACTAATAACGGTGTCAATAAATCCCAAGCGGCTTCTCTCGGGTGCTGATTATCAAAATTGCGGTATTTTTCAGTCTGCAAATCTTCATTAGTAAGCTCTTTTGTTGATATTACTTTAAACCCGTTATCTTCAAGTTTTTGACGTAGTATGCTCCCGTATTGAATGTCCCAATCCTCAAAGAAAATAACAATAAAATTTAATTTTTTACCGTAATTTTTTTCAAGTTCTTTTCTTGTTTCCGTAAAAAATAATAAGGTATTGTCCGTAACCCGTTCTGCATTTTTTGGATTATTTATATAATAATCCACATAGGCATGATTTAAGTATTTTACAATATATAAAGATTTAAAAAAGTTTTCAATCGGATTTTTATAATTTTCATATATCAGTTTATTGTTTTTTATTGAATAATGAGGCATAACACACAAATCCAAAACGCTGAAATATCTATGCATTGAACGTCTGTAATGGTCGTTCATCATAACGTATATGACTGTATCTGTATCATGAATGGTTTTATATAAAGAGGCTGAAAGAGATTGTAAATACATCTGCGCAAAATTTCCGGCTATAACAGCTCTGTTGTATACAGGGCGTTTAAGTATATGTGATAACTTATAACTGAAAGTTTGATTACTATACAGGTACTGCCCGTATGCATAAGAACATCCGAAAACTATAACGGGAGTTTTATCTTTATACTCAAGCCCATCTGGTTTTCTGCCCGAATACATATCTTGTCCGTTAAAAAAGTTTTCAGTATCCGTCATAATACCCGAAAAATCCGGCATATATTTAAACTTACTGACAGGATAAATTAAAGAAACAGCTGAATTATCTGAATAATAAGAACTTGCATATCGTTTATAAATACGCATATCTATTATAAAAATTAAAAAAGCAAACACTGCCAAATTGCAAATTATAATAAAAAATAATTTTAAAAATTTTTTCATAAGTTCCTTCGAAATAAGCAGTTAAAGAATTCTGTTAATTTTCAGCAGTTTGTTTAATTAGATTGTGAAGAATTATAATTATTACAGTAAACTCTTATTATTTTTAATTTTATCATAAAAATAGAGAATAGAAAAATTTAGCTGTTTAAGCAAAACAGATGTCTATCTAATCTAGTGTCGCATTCTGCTGCCGGCTGTCTTAAATTTCCTTTGCGCAAAAGCCTGTCAGCTGCACTGCGTTACACATGCAGGTCACTAAGTTTCGAGCATGGCTATCAACAAGTTCCTTCGTAATCTTTTCAAACTGTCACTCAAATTTTTAATCTCTGTTTTACTTAGCATATTAAACATGTTATAAATTCAATTCTTTTACAACTGCAGGAGTAATTAAATTCCAAGCTTTTTCATTTGGATGGTAATCTTTAAGTCTATATTCCGGCGAGTACATGTTTTGGTTTACAAGTTCAGAAACATTAATTACAATAAATCCATTTTTCTCTAAAGATTTCTTAAATTTTTCTTCATTGTACAGATAATCATAAAGCAAGACTACATATTTTGTGTTTTTCCAATGTTTTTCCATAGCTTGTTTACTTTCTATAAAATGCTCAATTGCAAAAGCTGAGTATTTATCATAGTTTCTTTCTTTTAAGATTACATTATTAATATAAAAATGAGTAATTTTTTGCACTAAATACAGGCGTTTTATAAATAAGATAATCGGATTTGAAGTTTTATTCCGAATAAGTTTATTATCATCTAAATGATATGTTAAGTTAAAATCTTCATTTAAAAGTTCCATTGAATTAAAAGTTGGAACATATAAGCGTCTAAAATGGTCGCACATCATAATATAAACCGCATATTCAGGCTCGGGAACTATATTGTAAAATTCGTCTTGCTGTACCTGATAAAGCATGTGCTGTATTCCCCATCCGGGAACAGCTCTTACGTAAACGGGTCGTTTGCTTAAATTTGCAATTTTATAAGGAAATGTTTGTTCTTCTTTTAATTTAAAACCATATGCAAAAGAGCATCCAAATAAAACAATAGCAGGTTTTGTATAGTTTAACCCCATAGGTAATCTTCCATAATTATTATCAGGATTGGGGAAATTATCACAATCAAGATTAAAAAATTTTATTCCGGGGTGAAAAGACAGCGGCCATAAAGAACCTGAAATTACTTCGTTATTTTTTTTCATTCTATAGTTCTCACAAATCCAAAGGATAATTTCAACAACAAAGAACACAAAAGCGATTGCAGCTAAGTTACAAATTATAATATGAAACGGTTTTAAAAATTTTTTCATAATTTCCCTTAAATAAGCAGTTAAAGAGTTTTGTCAGGTTTCATCCGCTAACTACACCAAAGTGTACCATTAAAATTGAAAACGGGAAAGTTACATTATTGTTTTATTAATTATATGATATTTTAAATATATTAAGAAAAATTTACAAATTGGCAAAGAAATAGATAAATAAAAGATTAGAGAGAAGCAGTCAGTAGTTGTATAACTCGTAAGATTAAAAAAACAATTTGTTAATTTGAAATATAAAAGGCAGAAAAATAG
>JAJQHF010000162.1 GCA_021199975.1 Candidatus Gastranaerophilales bacterium | reverse complement strand
GTTAATATATTTTTAGATAAACTCAAACAAATTAAAATACAAATAACGGGTAATGATTTAATTAATATAGGTTTTACCCCGTCTGCATATTTTAATAAGCTTTTTGATATTATATTGAAGGAAAAAATACAAGGTAATTTAAAAAATAAAGAAGAAGAGGTAGAATTTATAAAAAATTTCTTGAAAAAAGAAGAGTAGAAAATCTACTCTTCGAATTTTATAGTTAAAAAAAGAGGGGCTTTTTAGCTACCCTCTTCTTGTAATAAATTCTTATTAGACACTACAGGCAAACCTTGAAGCTTGTTCTTTAAGAATTGTTGCTTTGTCTGTATGTTCCCAGGGTACATCAAAATCAGTTCTGCCTAAATGACCGTAAGCGGCAAGTTTTTGGTAGAATTTACCGCCATTTTTTGCAGGTAAGTTTCTTAAATCAAACTGCTTAATAATTGCTCTCGGACGAAGGTCAAAATTTGTTTCTACAAGCATTGTAATGGCATCATCAGAAATTTTACCCGTTCCGAAAGTTTCAACGAAAACAGAAACCGGCTGAGCAACTCCGATAGCGTATGCAAGTTCTATTTCGCATTTTTCCGCTAAGCCTGCGGCAACAATATTTTTAGCGACATATCTTGCGGCATAAGCAGCGCTTCTGTCAACTTTTGTGGGGTCTTTGCCCGAGAATGCACCGCCGCCGTGTCTTGAATAACCGCCGTATGTATCAACAATGATTTTTCTTCCTGTTAAGCCTGCATCTCCCTGAGGTCCGCCTATAACAAATCTGCCGGAGGGATTAATTAAATATTTTGTTGTACTGTCAGGTTTTAATTCTTCTTTGGAGAAAACATAATTAATAATGTGTTTTATAATATCATTTTTGATAATTTCCTGAATTTTTTCATTATCGGTAATTCCGTTAATTTCTTCATCATGTTGTGTCGAAATTACGATTGTATCAATTCTGACGGGTTTATCATTTTCATATTCAATTGTAACCTGAGATTTTCCGTCAGGTCTTAAATAATTGATAATACCTTTCTTTCTTGCTTCGGTTAAGCGGTAAGAAAGTTTATGAGCAAGACTTATAGGCAAAGGCATTAATTCAGGGGTTTCATTACATGCAAAACCAAACATTATACCTTGATCGCCTGCCCCTATATCGTTTGTTTCATTCGAGGAAACAGCCGCATTATTATCTCTTGATTCAAGTGCTTTATTAACACCGCCCGCAATATCTGTTGACTGTTCATCAATACTTGTTAATACTGCGCATGTTTTACTGTCAAATCCTCCTGATGATTTACCCGTATAACCGATATTTTCGATTGTGGTTCTGACTACGTGCGGAATATCTACATAGCATGATGATGTTATTTCACCCGTTACAAGAACCATGCCTGTTGTAACCGATGTTTCCGCTGCTACTCTTGATGAGGGATCCTGCATTAAAAACTCATCCAATATGGCATCTGATATTTGGTCGCATACTTTATCTGGATGACCTTCTGTAACTGACTCGGAAGTAAATAAATATTTTTTTGAACTCATCTTTCATACTCTTTTCTATTCTTAATGTAAACTTCACTTTATTAAATTTTACTTTAAAGATTTCAGAAATAAAAGAAAAGACCGTAATTACGGTCTTTTTCATTTTACAATTCTTAAAAAATAATTATTTTGATTCTCTGATATTGAGTTTTTTAATTAAAGCTCTGTAGTCATCAAGGTTTCTGTCTTTTAAGTAAGATAAAAGTCTTTTTCTTCTTCCTACCATCATCAAAAGACCTCTTCTGCCCTGAAAATCTTTTGCATTAGCTTTCAAATGTTCAGTTAATTCTGAAATTTTTTCGGTTAAAAGAGCGATTTGGGTTTCTACGCTTCCTGTATCTTTTGCATTTTTACCGAACTTTTCAATAATTTCCGCTTTGTTTTTTAAATTTATTGCCATTTTTATTTCCTTTTTCTAATTTATGACTTTTTCGGTGGGTAAGTCTTTTATATATAAGTATGATGATAATAACATTTCAAGATTAAAATGCAATCAGTATTTTAAAGTTATTAATTTTTCTTAAAATGCTTTATCGAATTAATTTTATTCCGTCAAATTAAATACTTTAAATATTTCTTTTAAAAATTCATAACCTTTAAGATAGCTTTTGTAATCTATTTGTTCGTTTGCGGAGTGCATATTATAAACATCAGCAAGTCCTATTAATACAGGTTTTAATTTTTTTCCGTATTTATTTGTATTATTTGCATAAATATGGGTTTCTGCTCCGGCATGGAATGATGAAATATCCAAATCCAAAGAAATATTTTCTCCTGCTTTTTTTGCAACTTTTACAAGCGTATCATCATCACTTTTTTCAAATTGAGGAAGGTGTTCAGAGGTTTCCATTTCAGCAGCTGCCAAGCCTTCATATTTTTTATTAAAATTGTTAATAATTACTTTTATATCATTTATCAAATTTTCTTCATATTCTCTGCTTGAGCTTCTTATTGAATAAGCGGCGCCTGCTTTTATATTAATTACATTTGTAACTGCTTTATCTAAAATAAAATCTAAATATTTACCGCTTTTTATTTCAGAATCTTTAATATTATTGACTGCAATTTCTATTCCGCCGCCTATTATTACTCCGAGATTAATTGATGTTACCACTCCGAATTCATCTTTTTGATAAACACCTTGAGGAATTTCATTTACAAGTTCCGCTATAAGTTTTGCGGCATTTAGTCTTGTTGTATCATCTATGTCAATACCTGAATGTCCGCCTTTAAATGTTTGAAGATTTATTGTAAGTTTTGTATAGCCTGCACCCGATATTTGAACCTGCCCGAGTTTATCCGCATCCATTACAAGTATGTGTTCTGATTCTATTTCATTCATTTTTATATTGTGTATGCCTGTCATATTTTGTTCTTCGTCTTTTGTAAAGATAATTTCCAGTCCGCCGTGCTTAATATCTTTGTTATTTTTTAGCTCAATAGCAAGCAGGATTGCGGCGGCAACACCCGCTTTATCGTCAGCACCTAAAGTTCTTGTCTTATCGGTTTCTATTATATTCCCGTTAAGTCTGATATTTACGGGCGAATCATCCCCCACTACATCCATGTGCGAACTTAACAACAGCGGCTTTTTGTTTATATCGGTTGCAGGTATTTTTGCTTTTACATTACCGTAATCATCTGTCGATGCTTCAATATTATTTTCTTTAAATATTTCTAATATTCTTTTAGCGGCTTTATCTTCTTTTAAAGAAGGCGAAGGAATAGCCGCCAAATCGCAAAATATATCAATAAGCTTATTTTCTTTCCTTATACTTTCCATAAATATATTCTCCTTTTTTATCTGATTATAGACTATATTTGATAAATAGTATATAATG
>JAJQHF010000062.1 GCA_021199975.1 Candidatus Gastranaerophilales bacterium | reverse complement strand
ATTTTAAATGCTTCAGGTAATTATGTTGTACAATTTCTGTCATATTTAATTCAATACATATTAATTCTATGCAGTGTTACTTTGTGTATTTATTTTTTGCTTTTAAATATGTTTGGCGATCATGTAAGCTTACTTGTACTTAAAAGTATATTAATTGTTATATCTTTCTTTTCAATTTTTATTTTTTCATCAGAATTATACGGAGATGTAATTCCCGAAATAAAAGTAAAAAAAGTAAAATCAAAAAGGAAGATTTCTTAGTTTTTTAATTTGATTTCTGATTTCAGCAGCCCGTTCAAAATCAAGTACGGAGGCTGCTTTTTTCATGGCTTTTTCAAGTTTATCAAGTAATTTAGGCAAATCTTTTTCGGACACATTGTTTTCTGTCATTTCCTCGGCTACAATATCTTCTAAATTTCTATAACTTGCAACCAGCTGTAACAGATTGTTTTCAATGGGCTTTTTAATTGTCTGCGGAATAATATTATGTTCTTTATTATATTCAAGCTGAATTTTTCTTCTTCTCTCTGTTTCTTTTATTGCTTTATCCATACTTTCCGTTACTTTATCTGCATACATAATTACTTTTGAACAAACATTTCTTGCAGCTCTTCCTATAGTCTGAATTAAACTTGTTTCCGAACGCAAAAAACCTTCTTTATCAGCATCCATAATTGCGACCAGAGAAACCTCGGGAATATCTAACCCTTCTCTTAAAAGATTGACCCCTATAAGTACATCAAATAAACCTAATCTTAAATCTCTTAATATTTCAACTCTTTCCATTGAAACAATTTCACTGTGGAGATATCTTACTTTTATTCCTAATTGAAGTAAATAATCACATAAATCCTCCGCCATTTTTTTTGTGAGAGTCGTAACTAATATACGTTCTTTTTTATCAGTTACCTTTTTTATCTCTTCAATTAAATCATCCACTTGATTTAAAGTAGGTTTTACAAATATTTCAGGGTCGACAAGACCTGTAGGTCTGATAATTTGTTCTACAAGATTAGAAGAAACAGATTTTTCAAAATCACCCGGGGTTGCGGAAACAAATATTTTTTGTCCGACTTTAGCCCAAAATTCATCTATTTTTAAAGGTCGATTATCTTTTGAACTGGGAAGCCTGAAACCATAATCCACCAGAACGGATTTTCTTGCCTGATCTCCATTGTACATAGCTTTTAGTTGCGGCACAGATACATGAGATTCATCTATTACAAGTAAAAAATCGTCATTAAAATAATCAAGCAAAGTTGAAGGTGCGCTTCCTTCAGGTCGTCTTTCAATTATTCTCGAATAATTTTCTATTCCGCTGCAATATCCCATTTCCTTTATCATTTCAATATCATAATTAGTTCTTTGATAAATTCTTTGAGCTTCTATTAACTTATTTTCAAATTCAAATTTTTGAACCTGTCCTTGAAGCTCTTGTCTAATCATTCTGATAGTTTCTTCTTTGTCATCCTCCCCCGACAAATAGTGAACAGCGGGAAAAATTACCGTTGTGTCAAGATTTTCAACTATTTCTCCTGAAACGGGGTTGATTCTTGTTATCTTTTCAACTTCATCACCAAAAAGATATATTCTTGTTACCATTTTCTCATATGCGGGCATAATTTCTATTATATCGCCTCTGGGTCTGAAGGTTGAGCGGGTTAACTCCAAATCATTTCTTGAATATTGGATTTTAACAAGCTCACGTAAAAAAGCGTTGCGGTCTATTTCGTCACCGACTTCTACTTTTAATGCACTGCTTAAATATTGTTCCGGCAATCCCAAACCGTATATACAACTTACCGAAGCAACCACTATAACATCATCTCTTTCATAAAGGCTTCTTGTCGTATTATGTCTTAAACGGTCAATTTCATCATTAATTGTTGCGGATTTTTCTATATAGGTATCACTCCTCGGTATATAAGCTTCAGGCTGATAATAATCATAATATGATATAAAATATTCAACTGCATTATTCGGAAAAAGCTCTTTAAACTCATTATATAATTGAGCGGCTAAGGTTTTATTATGTGCAATAACAAGTGTTTGCTTTTGTACTTTTTCAATAACATTTGCAATTGTAAATGTTTTGCCTGAACCTGTTATACCCAAAAGTGTTTGTGCATCATATCCTTTTATAAGTCCGTCTGTAAGCTCATTTATTGCCTTGGGCTGATCTCCGGACTGTTTATATTTAGAACATATTTCAAAATTTTTTCCCATATTTTAATTGTATATTAAACCGCAGTTTTTTTGTATATAATAAAATTCTGTCCGTGTGTTTATGGTATTTTTATGCTACTGTTTTATATGTTAAAAAAGAAAATGAATTATGAATTTATGCAAAAATAAAGAATTATTATATTCAATAATTTCAGCTCTTTTTATAGGCGGATTGATTTTTATAATGATATTCGGCATAAAAATAGTTAATCCTTTAAATGATAATTGGATTTTAAACCCTACACTTTTAACAGATGATTTTACAAAAGGTTTTCACACAAGAGATTTAGGTCAAAGCTATATAGGCTGGCAATTCTACAGCAAGGCACCTTGGACGTTCCCCTTAGGGCTTTATGATGATTTATCTTATCCTGTTAAAACATCAATATTAAATACAGATTCAATACCAATATTTGCTGTTATTTTCAAATTTCTGTTAAATATATTGCCTCAATCTGTTAAACCTGCTACTTTCCAGTATCACGGATTATGGATATTAATATGTTTTATGATGCAAAGTTGTTTAGGAATTTTAATATCAAGAAAATATATAAATATAAAATCTTCTAGGCAAACCCCAAAATTTTAATTGTCGATTTTATTCACTCAATGGATTTATTATATGAAACTACAGAATACGGATTGTAAATTAATCGAAAATTAAATAAGTTTGAGTTTGGAAGAGAAAGAAGAACACAACCTATCCAAATTAATGATAATATGTTATTTATAGTCGGACTTTTCCCCGGTGAACCACCCGAAAAATTAGAAATACTCAGACAAAACAATATAAATAATATTTATCAAATAGATGATTTTGTTTATATAGCTTCTAAATCAGAATTAAAAGGATTTGAAAATAAAACAATCAGCTTCAACCTTTAATAACTAATCCGGATTAGTATTCTGATATCACAGCGAGGTGCGGATTTTTTCTCTGATAATATATAATACAATTATGTTTATAGAGATTTAAAATAAAAACAGAATATGATATATATGAGAAATATATACTAATAATATAAAATTTGTAACAATTTCTTAACAAATAAGGTATAAACTGTCATGAAAATAAAATGAAAAGTTTTCATGTATATAAGAGGGACAAAAAACCGAGGGACAGAGAGATGGGATACGCTTTATTTGCACAAAGAAAATTAG
>JAJQHF010000060.1 GCA_021199975.1 Candidatus Gastranaerophilales bacterium | reverse complement strand
ATGTGCGGACTGCTTATTTTTATCAATTTTGTTAAAAGAAATTATTTCAGAAATAAAACTTTCGGGAGCAAATGAAGAAAATACATTTTTTATTGTTTTTTTTGAATTGTTTTTTAGAACTTCTTCAATTTCATCTTTTGTATAATCAGTAAGTTTTATGGTGAGTTCCAGTGGATTTTGCGGGTTTATTTTCTCGTAGGCACATAATGCAGATATTTTAAATATGGCAGGACCTGTTATAAATCTGTGAGCAAAAAGAATATCTCCGGATACCGCATATTTTGATGTCTTAATTTCAGCATTTTTAAAGCATACTCCGGATAATTTATAAAAATTTCTTTCTTTTATATCCAGAGAAGTTAAAGAAGGAGCGGTCTTAATAATATTATGCCCTAGAGCGGCTGCCATTTTAAACCCGCTGCTTTTTCCTCCCGTTGCTATAATTACGGCATCAAAGTTATATTTTGATTTCTCCGTGCATACAGTAAATTTATCATTGGATTTTATAATTGAAATAACCTTTTCTTTGTTAAAAATAAAATTGGAAGTTTCCAAATGCTTTTTCAGCTTTTTTACAACATCCTCCGAACTGTTTGAAATCGGGAAAACTCTGTTATCAGGCTGTACATATGTCTTAATACCTAAATCTGCAAATAATTCTCGTGTCTTGCCCTGATTAAATTTTGAAAATACAGAGAGTAAAAACTTTTCACCTCTCGGATAATTCTTTGCAAACTCTCTTATATCATTTTCGTTATATGTTAAATTACACCTTCCTCCGCCTGTCGGTAAAAGTGTTGAAAGAGGTTCTTTTATATCAAAAGCCGTAATTTTTAATTCGGGATTTTTTGAAATTAACACGGATGCAAACCCGCCAGCCACACCGCAGCCGACTACTGCAATATCTTTATATATCAACCCTTGTTCCATATAAAAACACGTCATCTAAAGTTTCTAAGTCTTCATGCATTTGCAGCAAGGATTTTTTATACTTAGGATGTTCATAATCGGGAATTAATTCCAGCAAGGGAACAATCGCAAATGCTCTTTCATGCAGATGTTCATGAGGTATTTTTAAATCAGGTTCATCAATAATCAAGTCACCGTAAAAGAGAATATCAATATCTATATTTCTTGCTTCATATTTTTCTGATGATTTTTTTTTGCGACCCATTTGAATTTCTGTATTTTTACATAACTCAAGAAGTTCTCTTGGTGACAGCTTTGTTTTTACTTCAAGAACTCCGTTTACAAACCAATCTAAATCTTTATTTCCCCAAGGCTCTGTTTCATATAAAGCGGAAGTCCTTACAACCGTAACCATTTTATTTGAAGTCAGCAATCTGACTGCCTGCTGCAGATTACCCACCTTGTCGCCTACATTTGAACCTAAACACAAATATGCTACTGCCATATAAACTCCTTACCAATATTGTATTATTTTTCACTTAAGTTTACAACTTTATTTATAATAAAATTAATAATTGTAATAATAATTAAAGTTTAAGAAAACAAAGCAACTTTTATGTTAAAATTCTAGTATGTTTACAGGTTTAATTGAAGAACAAGGCACTATTAAAAGCTGTACAAAATCGTCAGAAGGAATGGAAATTACGATAAAATGCAGCAAAATATTGTCTGATATAGAAAAAGGTGCCAGTATTTGTGTGGATGGCGCCTGTCAGAGCGTTATTGATTTCGGCAGTAATTACATTAAGGTTCAGGCATCAAATGAAACATTAAAAGATACTAATTTTAAAAATCTTAAAGAAGGAACTCTTGTAAATTTAGAAAGAGCATTGACTTTAAATAAAAAAATAGCAGGACATATTGTATCGGGGCATGTTGATTGTACCGCTGAATTTGTCAATTCAATAGATGACGGGTTTTCAAAAAAACTGTTTTTTAAGCTGCCTAAAGAATACACAAAATATGTCATTTATAAAGGCTCTGTTGCCGTAAACGGAGTAAGCCTTACAGTTGCATCAATAAATAATGATATATTTTCAGTTGAACTTATACCGTTAACTTTAAAGGAGGCAAATCTTTCAAGTCTAAAATCAGGTGAAATTGTTAATATTGAAACGGATTTGTTTGCCAAATATGTTGAAAAAATCTTTTCTTCAAAAGATAATACAAGTAATATTAATTACGGCTTTTTAACAGAGAACGGATTTATTTAAAATGAATGAAATTAAATTTAATACAATAGAAGAAGCAATAGAAGATTTTAAAAACGGCAAACCTGTTATTGTTGCAGATGATGAAGATAGGGAAAATGAAGGAGATGTAATTATTCCTGCTCAGTTTGCAACAGCGCAGATTGTCAATTTTTTAATTTCTCACTGTAGGGGAGTTTTATGTTTGGCTCTTACAAGAGAAAAAGCAGAGAGCTTGGGATTAAGTGAAATGGTCAGTCATAATACGGATCCTAAAGGAACGGCATTTACTCAAAGTATTGATGCGGTTAAAAAGTTCGGAGTTACAACGGGCGTAAGTGCTTATGACAGAGCAAAAACAATAGAAGTTGCTTCTGCTAATGATGCTATAGCTTCCGATTTATCACGCCCCGGGCATGTATTCCCTTTAATAGCACGGCAGGGCGGTGTATTAGAGCGTGTAGGACATACCGAAGCTTCCGTTGATTTGGCACGCTTAGCAGGACTTTCGCCGTCTGCAGTTATTTGCGAAATAGTTAATGATGACGGAACTATGGCAAGACGTGATAATTTAGTTGAATTTTCAAAAAAGCACAATTTAAAATTTATTACGGTTGCACAGCTGATAGAATACAGACTTCAAAAAGAAATGTTTATGAAACGTGAGGCTGTTGCAAATTTGCCTTCGGATTTCGGAAACTTTAAAGTATACGGATATAAAAATAAACTCGGCGGTGCCGATCAAATAGCAATTGTTAAAGATGACGGAACGGATAAAATCCCTATGGTGAGAGTGCATTCGGAATGCTTAACGGGCGATGTTTTCCACTCCAAAAGATGTGACTGCCAAAATCAATTGGAATCGGCATTAAAACTTATTGATGAATACGGCAAAGGTGCTTTAATTTATATAAGGGGTCATGAAGGCAGAGGTATCGGGCTTGTAAATAAAATAAAAGCTTATGCACTGCAAGAAAAAGGCGAAGATACAGTTCAGGCAAATATTTCACTCGGATTTAAACCTGATTTGAGAAGTTACGGAATAGGTGCGCAGATTTTAAGAGATTTAGGTTATACAAAATTTAAACTTATTACAAACAACCCTACAAAAATTATAGCGCTCAAAGGATACGGACTTGAAGTTACGGAGAGAGTTTCTCTTAAAACTCCTCTAAATAAATTCAATGAAAAATATATGCACACAAAAGTTGATAAAATGGCTCATTTGATAGAACTATAA
>JAJQHF010000032.1 GCA_021199975.1 Candidatus Gastranaerophilales bacterium | reverse complement strand
TATTTTTTCTTATTTAAACGTAAGTAGGTTATACCGTCCTGCAAAATAAAATTAAACTTTTCCGAGGGTTTAAAATCAAAATAATTTTCCGCAATATCAACAATATTTTCTTCTAAATCAACAACATCAATTGTTTTAAGTTTCCCGAATAAAAATTCAAAATCATTTACTATTTTACCTGAGCCAAGCCCTATTAAAAGAATTTTTTCTATATCGGGATTTATCAAATATGAGATAAGAAAATAATTAATATAGGGAAGATTTCCTCTATAAAAATCGGTATTAATAAATCCTGCCTGATATGTATCTTTGTAATGAAGAAATCTGCCGATTTCATTTTCAATTACTTTTATATTATGAAAATCAGAATTAATTTTGAATAGAACTTTATCATTAAAAGTTTTATTGTTGATTATATTCAAAAGCCTTAAATCAGGCTTTTTTAGTGCTAATTCTTCGGGAATTAATATAAAATCTTTCTGCATCATAATAACAATTATTACATAAAATATATGTTAATGATAAAATCGAGTAAAACGTAATTAAATTTGGAGGAAATATGCAGGAAACCGATACAAAAGAAACAAATTCTTCAATTGACACAATCAGACAGGGAAGAATACAAAAGGCGCAAGATTTAAGAGAAAAAGGAATAAATCCGTATCCTTATAAATTTAATAAAACTGCTTCGGCAAAAGAGCTGCAAGAAAAGTATAAAAATCTTGCAGAGGGCGAAGAAACGCAAGACAGATATTCGGTTGCAGGAAGAGTTATGGCAATCAGAAATTCAGGCATGTTTATTGATTTAATGGATGATACGGGAAAAATTCAGATATTTTCTCATAAACAAAATATAGACGCTGAAAAAATCAAGTTGTTAAAACTTGTTGATATAGGTGATATTATTGGTTTTACAGGAGATATAAGAAGAACTCCGAGAGGTGAATTAAGCATAAAAACAACGGATTTTGAAATTTTAACAAAATCTTTAAAGCCGCTTCCCGAAAAGTTTCACGGTTTAACAGATGTTGAAACAAAGTACAGACAGCGTTATATTGATTTAATCATGAATGAAGAAACCCGTGAAACCTTCAAAAAAAGAAGTTTAATAATACAAAAAATCAGAGAATTTCTTGCAAACAAAGGGTATTTAGAGGTAGAAACTCCTATATTGCAAACAGTAGCTTCGGGGGCAAATGCAAGACCGTTTACAACTCATCATAATGCTTTAGATATGGACATGACAATGCGTATAGCGCTTGAACTCTATTTAAAACGTTTAATAGTAGGCGGAGTTTCGGAAAAAGTTTATGAAATAGGTAAATGTTTCAGAAATGAAGGTATAGATACCCGCCATAATCCCGAATTTACAATGATTGAATTATATCAGGCTTATGCCGATTATAACGATATGATGGAATTAACGGAAAACATGGTTGCATTTGTGGCAAAAGAAGTTTTAGGCACAACAAAAATCAAATACGGAGAAAATGAAATAGATTTAACACCCCCATGGGACAGAAAAACAATGATTGGGGCTATTGAAGAATATACTAAAGCAGATTTTCTGAAATGCGCAAATTATGAAGAAGCGGTTAAACTTGCAAATTCAATCGGAGTTGAAACACAAGAATGTGATTCATGGGGTAAAATAATTGATAAAGTATTTGAAGAAAAAGTCGAACCTTCTTTAATACAGCCTGTTCATATTATTGATTATCCTTTAGAAATTTCTCCTCTGGCAAAAGTTCACAGAAATAATCCCCGCTTAACAGAGCGTTTTGAAACACGTGTAAACGGTTGGGAAATTGCAAATGCCTTTTCAGAATTAACTGATCCGGTAGACCAAAGACAGAGATTTGAAAATCAAGCACTTGCAAAAGCAAACGGTGACGAAGAAGCAATGGAGATTGATGATGATTTCATTGAAGCGCTTGAATACGGCATGCCTCCGACAGGCGGCATGGGTATGGGTATTGACAGACTTGTTATGCTGCTTACTAATTCTTCTACAATTCGTGATGTAATTGCATTTCCTACGATGAAAAATAAATAGGTATGTCTGCAATTTATTGCAGGATTGAAACATAGCTATTGACTACTTCTAAAAAACAGATATAATAGAGATGTTATACATAAGGAAAGGGGTTTATACCATGAATAAAGAAGAATTAGTACAAGAAATCTCAAAAAAAGCAAAAGTTACTCAAAAAGACGCAGCAGAAGTTTTAAATGCAATTATGTCTACAATTGAAAAAACTGTTGCAAAAGGTAAAAAAGTTACTTTAGTAGGTTTTGGTACATTTGAAGCACGCAAAAGAGCTGCAAGAACAGGACGTAATCCTCAAACAGGCGCAGAAATTAAAATCGCTGCTAAAACAGCTCCTGTATTTACAGCAGGTAAAAAATTCAAAGAAATTGTTGACGGCAAAGTTTTAGCTAAAAGCTCAAAATAATTTTGCAAATAATAAAATTTGAATAACCAAGGGGATGACTAAAATGGTCATCCCTTTTTTAATTACAAAAATAGAAGATAATGTTTTTATATTCATTTTTGTTTATAATTTATTTATGAATATAAAAACATTAGAAGTACTTGAATTTGATAAAGTTCTTAATTATTTAAGCGAGTATGCTTTAAGTAAACCCGGCAGCGAAAGATGCCTGAATGCACATATTTTTGAAGATGTTAATACTATTAAAAAAGAACTTACTCTTACATCTCAAGCAAGAATAATTATTAATAATGCTTTAAATGTTCCTATTGACAACATTTATGATATAGAAAAAAGTCTTGAAGATTCAAAGAAAAAAGTCCGTTTAAACGAAGGGGAAATTATTAATATTGCAAAAACTTTAAGAACCTCCCGTTTAATGAGAAATTTTTTAGAGAGTATTTCAAAAGATTTTTTTGAACTGGCAGAAATGAGAAATACTCTGTTTGTAAATAAAGAGCTTGAGGATAAAATATTTTCTGTTTTCACACCGTCTTTAACCGTAAAAGAAGATGCAAGCCCCGAATTAAAAAGATTATATCAAACTTTAAGAGATACAAATTCAAACGTAAAAACATGTGTTTCATCTTTATTGCAGAACAATGATTTTACTTCCAATCTGCAAGATACAATTTATACCCAAAGAGACGGAAGAACTGTTTTTCAGGTTAAAGCGGAATGTAAAAACAAAGTACCGGGAATTGTACATGATATCTCACAAAGTAATCAAACCTTTTTTATTGAACCGGAAATTTTAGTCGGATTAAACAATAAGATAAGACAAACCGAAATTGAAATTAATATTGAAATTGAGAAAATTTTAAAAATGCTTTCTCTTGAAATAGGCAATTATTTTGATGAAATAAAAACTTCTAACGAACAGTTAATCGAGTTAGATTTTATATTTGCAAAAGCTAAGTATTCCGCTTCTTTTGAC
>JAJQHF010000282.1 GCA_021199975.1 Candidatus Gastranaerophilales bacterium | reverse complement strand
CGGTAAAATTCAATTATGATGATGAAAATTACCGGTCTTTTATTAACAATGCCCAAAAAAATTCTGTTATCGAAGAAACCGTAAAACAGCTTGATGAATATTTTAATTTAAAAAGAAAAGTTTTTGAATTACCGTTAAAACTTACGGGAACTGATTTTCAAAAGAAAATATGGAACAGTTTAATAAAAATCCCATACGGAGAAACAATATCCTATAAAGAAATAGCGAAGTCGGCGGGAAATATAAAAGCTTCACGTGCGGCAGGCAATGCCTGCAATAAAAATCCTATTGTTATAATTATCCCATGCCACAGGATAATAGGAACAAATAAGAAATTAACAGGATTTGCGGGAGGATTGGACAAAAAAGAATTTTTGCTGAAACTGGAAAAAACCGGAAAAATATAATAAAAAGAAAGCTCTATTAGAAAAGAGCCTTCTTTTCATTATTAATTATAAATATTATCTATTCAACATACATAAGAACTTGACCAAACTCAACACTCTCGCCGTTTTTAACACAAATTTCAGTTATTTTTCCCGAAACATCGGCTTCGATTTCATTCATAAGCTTCATAGCTTCAATAATACAAACCACCTGACCTATAGAAATATTATCACCAATTTTTACGAACGGCGGTTCATCAGGAGCAGGCGAAGCGTAAAAAGTACCGACCATAGGTGCGGTAACGGGAGTTCCCTTATGAGCCGTTTCTTTATTTTGTTCAACCTGTTTAGCAACAGGAGAAGAAACCACCTGAGATGTAATTGCTGATGAAATTCCCTGCGGAATTGCAGCTTGTATAATTTGTTTTTCCCGTTTAAAAGAAACCGCTCTTTCGTTATCTTCCAAAGTCAATTCAGAAAGGTCATTTTTATAAACTATACTTGCTAATTTATCAAGGTATTCTATATCAAATTTCATATTTATAAACCCTTAGACTCTATCTAAATACTCATTTGTTCTTGTATCAACCCTGATAACAGTTCCTGTTGTAACAAAGAAAGGAACGTTAACAACAGCACCCGTTTCCAAAGTTGCTGGTTTTGTACCGCCTTGAGCCGTATTTCCTTTTTCTGCAGGCGGAGTATCAATAACTTCAAGTTCTACAAAATTAGGTATATCAATACCGATAATATTTGAGCCATGAAGAAGAATTGCAACATTCATATTTTCTTTTAAATATTTAACCCCATCACCTATTTTATCAGCGCCGACAGAGAGCTGTTCATACGTTTCCAAATCCATCATTACGTAATCGTTACCTTCTTTATAAAGGTATTGCATATCTCTTTTATCCAAAGTTGCTTTTGCAACTTTTTCTCCTGCTCTGAAAGTTTTTTCAACGACGTTGCCTGTTTCCGCATTTTTTAATTTTGTTCTTACAAATGCGGCACCTTTTCCGGGTTTTACGTGCATAAACTCGACAACATTCCACAATCCGCCGTCAATTTCAAGTGTTAAGCCTGTTTTTAAATCATTTACCGATATCATTAATTTTTTCCTTTTCTATGATGAATAGTATCGTATATTCAACTATACCATAAACTTATATTTTTTTCATAAATTGTAAATTATTTTTCGCAAAGAAGCTTAATTTTGATTTACCTTTGTTAGTTTCCTTCTGCAAATCTACTATATTATTTGACATTTTCCGCTTCATCAATATGCAAAAAGTGTATTGTATAAGAATGCATACCGGATTAAATTTATTTACACAAATTAGTATATCTAAGCGCCCCGTAAACTCCTAGAGTAGAGGAAGTAAAATATGTCTTATAAGCATAACTTAACTTACAAAATGTTCTTCCATTCATATATGCTGAACACTTAAAATAACAACTTCCGTTGCCATTAGCTATTGCAAATACCCTGCAATTTTTCGCAGTTGCAGCACTGCCATCCTGACAATGCTGACTAATGTACATTCCTCCATAGGTTGTAAAACAATACATATAAACACCTGAATATGAACCATACGATGAAGCATACTTTAAGTAAAAAGTCTTTTTATCAACGGTACATTTATGTGCAGTTTTATCATAAGCTAACAAATCATTTGAGTCTATAACTTCATCATATAAAACAAGAATTTCATCGTCTGTTAAATCATCAATATTTACACTTTTTCCATTTATAAATATTACGTCATTATCTTCATCTACAGCCATATTTTTATCGATATTTTTACTTGTGTTTAAAACAGCAATTTCTTCTTGATTAGTATCAACTGCATCACTAAATAAATACAAAATTTCTTCATCACTTAAAGAATCAACATCAACTCCTGAAATATCCATATAAAATCCTTTCAAAATTTTTTCACAGCACAAAAAAGATTGGCAAATACTGCCAAACAACAACGTTTGACAATATTTACCAATCTTCTGACTAAAATTATATTTAATAAAAAAAACTGATAAAATGCATTAAGAACACGAACTAAAAAGTCCGATTGCCACGGGGGGGGGGATTTTGACTATAAAAATTATGCTGTCTTATCTTTTTCTCATATAAAGCCATAACCTTAATTGCCCCTTTTATCTTTGTTGAAATACCTAATTCAATATTATCGTTAAATTTTTAGGCTGTCAATACATGAATAAAAAATTTATTTTTATAAATTTATAAGCTATTATAATAATATGAAAAATCCAAAAGTAAGATTGAATAAGTATATTGCATCATGCGGTTTTTGCTCACGCCGTAAGGCTGATGAGTATATTGAAGCGGGAAAAGTCAGAGTTAACGGCGAAATTGTTAATGAACTCGGTTATTCTATCAGTGTAAAAGACAGAGTAATGGTAGGAAATAAAATTGTTAAACCGTTGGAACTGACATATATAAGGTATTATAAACCCGCAGGATATATTACAACTATGGAGGATGAAAAAGGAAGAAAAACCATTTATGATATTTTGCCCGAAGAAGTTCAAAATCTTAAACCTGTAGGAAGGCTTGATAAAGATTCTACTGGACTTTTAATACTTACTAATGACGGCGATTTTATTAATGATTTTGCTCATCCTTCGGTTAAAGTTCCAAAAATATACAGAGTCTGCGCACAAGGCAAACTAAATCTTAATGATTTGGTTTTAATGGAAAAAGGTATTGAAATTGAAGAAGGTCAAACAGCCTGCGCATTAGCAAGAATAATTGATTTTGAAAACAAAAATACAATTCTTGAAATGGTTCTTTATCAAGGTTTAAACAGACAAATAAGAAAAATGCTTGATTGTTTGGGACATCCCGTTATTTCATTAAAACGTTTGAGTATGGGACCTGTTGATTTGGAAGGGCTTAAAAAAGGTCAGTTTAAATATATAAAACCGAAACAAGTGCAGCAAATAAAGAATTATTTAAAAAAGCTTAATAAAGAAAATAAATAAGAAAATAAATAATCAAATAAAGAAGCTGCAAATAATTAATTAAG
>JAJQHF010000015.1 GCA_021199975.1 Candidatus Gastranaerophilales bacterium | reverse complement strand
ATAATAACCTCTATAGGAACAGTATCTAATTCTTTTGCCATTTTACACCTTCTAAATTATTCAATAAACAAATTATATTATAAATTTTTAATAAATGCCATATATAAGATATTCAAAAATGTTATTTTTTTGTTAAAAAAATAAATATTTTTATAAAACGGAGTCATAATTCAAAGTGTAAGAGGTATGAAAAATTGAAAGGAGAACATTATGAGATTTTTAGTTAAGAAGTCACCGGACGGGTTTATAAAAACAGTCAACGATGAAATCAGTTCAATTTTAAGCCGTAACTTTGACAGTTTATTTCCCGAATATGTTTATTCTGATGAAATGACTAAATTAGCGATCCACGTTGAAATTGAAGAAAAATAGAATGAATATACTTTAAAAGCAGAGCTTCCGGGTATAAAAAAAGAAGATTTAGATATTGATATTGATAAAAATCACATTACAATCAATGCAAAAAAAGAAGAAGAAACAAAAGAAAATACTAAATCATACAGAAAATCAGAATTCCATTACGGTGAATTTTCAAGGTCAATATACTTCCCCGAGGATATCGATGTTGAAAAGACCGAGGCCGAAATGGAACATGGTATTTTAAAAATAACAGCTCCCAAAATTGAATCAGAAAGAATAAACAATAAAAAATTAACTGTAAAATAACGGTTACAATAAGAGTTTGCGGAAAAATTAAAATTTTTCTCGCAAACTCTTGGGAATGGTTTCGATACAGACCGTGTGCTATCCCACACAACTTGGGTCGAATTTGAAAAACCACAAAAAATGTCATTTTTTGGTTTTTCCCACATCCGCATATCTAATCTAGTATCGCATTCTGCCGCCGGCTTTCTTAGATTTCACTCACCGCACAGCCCCTGTACCCTCATTACAGAAATCTGTCGATTTCTTGTATTTCGGTCGGACTGTTGCTACTTCGGCGTTCTGCTTACGCTCCAGCCTGTCTCGCCACCGTCAAAATGCCCAGCTATTTCGGTGTTTCGCTTTGTAACCTTGTATTATTTTTTAATTCTTCCTCTACTTTCTTTCTTAACGGATACAGGCTCAGTCATCCTTACGTTGTTGCAGTGTTTCGCTTTGTAACATCTTTTGCTTATCGTGAAATTTTTCTCAGACAAATAGTTAAAATTATATACAATTTTCTTGAAATTTAAAATTTATATGATTAAATAAATAAGTAAACTTTGTTAATTCAGTGGGATAAGGAACTGTATTATAAGCATTTATTCGATGAACGATAAACAAAGAAATTGACAATTAAATATACAATTTATGCGTCTGTAGCTCAGCTGGATAGAGCAACTGCCTTCTAAGCAGTGGGTCGCGCGTTCGAATCGCGCCAGGCGTATTTTTTATTTTTCCTTCTAGTGTTCGATTGAAACATAACATGCCTGCCATTTGTTTTAATGTCTTTTTTGTATTGTCATGGAACATTAACGTTATTGTTATACTAAATTTTGTATATAAGTATAATTATCAAATATGTCAAAAAAAGAAGAAGAAAAACTTATGTATTATTTAACAATGCATATCAGGGAAATAAGAAAACAAAAGAATTTAACTCAAGAAGAATTATCCGAATTACTTAATGTATACAGAGAGCATATTGCAAAGATAGAAACAAGAAAAAGAAACCTTACTCTAAAATTATTATGTATCGTTTTACGAGAGGTAGCATCACATTCTGTTTTTGTACTATAATAAAAAAGTTAAGTTTGAAAATTAAATACATGGGCGGTTGGCGCAGATGGTAGCGCATCACATTGACATTGTGGAGGTCGCTGGTTCAAGTCCAGTACCGCCCACCATTTTTTTAATTATACATTATAAATATATATCTTTCATCTTTCTATATACGTGATATAAGTAAGTTTTCTTATAAGTAAAGATTTATTTATCTAATCTAGTGTCGAATTCTGCTATCGGCTTGTCTTGGATTCTTTTGCGCAAAAAACTGTCTTTCGTCCACCTTCGGCTGTCCTCATTTCAGCTTTTGCTTACCGGACTCCGTCCGTTAGAAATATAGTCCGGCTAAATATATATTTTTTATTATTTGTTTAACTATTTTGGGTATATTTTTTATATAAAAATAATACTACTGTCTATATCTAAATTAGACAATTGATTAATTACTTTTGGAAAATTATTGTTTTAATATATCTTTTGTTAAATACAAAATTAAACAATAATGATTAATCAGGCGGGAAAGGGGAAATAATGACTGAGATATTGGAAAAACAAGAGGAAATTAAAGTTATAATTGTGGAGGATTATAAATTAACAAGAGTTGGATTAAAATCAACATTAAATGAATATGAACACATAAATGTTATAGGAGAAGCAGAAGATGCACAAGAGGGGATAGATATAATTCAAAAATTAAAACCCGATGTTGTACTAATGGATTTAGGCTTGCCAGGCATGAATGGACTTGAAGCTACAATGAAATTAAAAGAACAAGGTTCTGATGCTAAAATTATAATTCTTACATCTCATGAAAGAGGAGAAGAAGTTATTGCAGCTTTAGGAGCAGGCGCAAATGCATATTGTTTAAAAGATATTTCTCCACAAACATTATCGGAAGTTATAAAAAATGTTGCAGAAGGAGCATGTTGGGTTGATCCCGGAGTATCTTCAGCCGCTCTTAACTTTTTTCCAAAACCTGAAAATGTTTCACTAATTCAATCTACAGAAGTTCAAGATGCAAGAGCGCAACTTACGGAAAGAGAACTCGAAGTTTTAAAACATCTTGTAAAGGGTAAAAGCAACACTGAAATTGCAAAAGAATTAATTGTTAGTGTACATACAGCAAAAGCACATGTCTGCAGTATATTGCAAAAATTGTGTGTGGATGACAGAGTTCAAGCTGCGGTAAAAGCTATAAAAGAAAATATAATTTAACAAAAATAATTTTTACGAGGTTTGTATAAATGGGTACATTTATGCAAATCTCGAAAATAAATCAAAATATTTATAAACAAAATTTTTCTGCCGAATATAAAACAGAAGATGTTTTAAGGCTTATTACAGGATTTCCATACAAAGATAAAAGTTCAAAAGAAATTATTAAAAGCCTTACAGGTATTGATATATATTCAAAAGAATATCATTCATCAATGCCTAAAGAATCGGAATATTTATTTAATGTAATTGCATTAGAAAGCCTTTGCTGCGATAGAGTCCTTGAACAAAAGAAAGAACTTCACGAAGCGGACTCTTCTTATGATGATGAAATGCCTCTAAAAGCAGGAAAAAAACAAACTGAAAATTGGTTTAAAGAACAAATAAAAAAAATTGGAAAAACGATAAATATAGAACCTTTTTCTATTCCAAAAGATGAAATAATTGAAAAATCTAATAGTTTTTATAAAATATTTTTTAATCTATAATTAAGATATATTTGTTGGCAAAATG
>JAJQHF010000123.1 GCA_021199975.1 Candidatus Gastranaerophilales bacterium | reverse complement strand
ATATTATACTAATAATTAATATAATCGGCGCTTTTTGCATAAAAAATAAAAAAATTATTACAGCTTTTAACGGTTTATTTCTCGTATTTTTTTCATGTTCATTCCCTTATTATTATGAAATATATTTGTATTCGTTATACAGGTTTGTTCCTATTTTTATATTAGTTATCTTTACAATAATAATTTTATGGGAAAGAAATAACGAATTAAAAGAATATTGTTCCCGGTTAATTCCATTTTTGGTTGTAACATTATTAATCAGTAATATTTATATAATAACTTTTTCTTATCAATATAAAGAGTTTAATAATCAGTTGGTTAAATCATCCGGTGAGGGATTTTTCTATATAGAAGATGATATTGAAAATTTTGCCCGTACAAAAATGTTTAGAAATCCATTTATAGTATCCCCTTATGATACAACAAATGAAATGTTTGCATATTCCATTATTGCAATAAACTCTCAAAAGCGAAAAGCGAATACAAAAGGTATTATAACTGCATTTCGTCCTAATTTAATATCAATTTGCAAAGAAAATAATGAAAAAATCCATGCCGAAGGTCAATCTTTAAGTATTTCAATAAAAAATAAATTTTGGGATTTAAGCCCTTATAACAGCATTTATAATGAATTTTGCAATTGAATATTTAAAAAAATATAAAAAGAACTGGGATGGAAGGACTCGAACCTCCGAAATGCCTGGACCAAAACCAGGTGCCTTACCACTTGGCGACATCCCAATATCGACTATTATATATTATTAAGACAATGTTTAAAAGTCAAGTTGTTTTAACGATATTTTATGTTTAATTATATACTTTTAATTGTGTTTATGGCTTAATTATATTCAAATAGTTTATGATTACAGAAGGAAATAAAATATGCAAGCAAGACGTGCTGCCAGAGAATTAGCTTTGATATTGTTTTCGCAAATGGATACGGTAGATATCAATAAATGCGATTTTCAGGATATTGTTTTAAAATCAGTCAGGACATTGACTAACAGTTCAACGGAAGAATTAAAGACCGCAGGCAATTCTATATTGGAGATGAAAGAATTTATAAGCGAATATGAAGCAAATCATCCAAAAAACTTGGAAAGGCCCATAGATGTTTCGGATATACCCGTTCCGATGCCGATGACCTCTGATATGCAGGAAAAACTTGACGGTTTATTAAATATTGCGGAAAAAGCCATGCTCGCTATAGAGATAGCGGAAATGGCAGCCCTTGAAGAAAATTCCGAGGTTAAAAAATATATTATTAATTTGGTTACAGCTTTTAAAGAACACAAGGAAGAGATAGATAAACAAATTAAAAAATTTGCTCTCGGCTGGGATATTAATCGTCTTGTAAAAATGGATAAAGATATTTTAAGAATTGCTATATGCGAACTTTTGTTTGTGAAAGAGGCGCCTTTAAAAGTTGTTATTGATGAAGCGGTTGAACTTGCAAAAAAATACTCAACCGAGGATTCCGCTTCTTTTGTTAATGGAATTTTAGGCAAGGTGGTTGTTGAAAATAATCTGAAATAATATCAGGATAATATTATGTTTAATTTTTTCAAGAAAAATGAACCTCAAAATGAGAATACCGAACAAAAAGAAACAGAGTCAAAATCTTTTTGGAAGTTTTCTTTTGAAGGATTAAAAAAAACAATTTCCAACACAACGCAGAACCTTGTGGATAATGTTGCCGCAAGCGTAGAAGAGGAAGAAGAATTTGATGATTTTATTTTGGATGATATGGAGGATTTATTGATTAAAGCCGATTTGGGCGTTAATTTGGCATCTTCTATAACAGATAAACTCAGAAAACAAACTAAGATAAAGCCGTCTCAGATTAAACAATTTTTGAAAGAAGAATTTACGGAAATACTTCAAAATTGCGGTTCTTCGGAATTAAATATTAATGACAACGGATTGACAATTTTCTTTATTACGGGTGTTAACGGAGCAGGAAAAACTACTTTAATCGCAAAATTGGCAAATAATTTCAGATTATCGGGGAAAAAAGTTTTATTGGCGGCAGGTGATACATTTAGAGCTGCAGCAGAAGAGCAGCTTGATATTTGGGCAAAAAGAGCGCAGGTTGATATATATAGAAAAGACGGTATTGACTCTGCCGCTGTTGTTTTTGATGCAATAAAGAAAGCTCAAAATGAAAATTATGATATTCTTTTAATAGATACGGCAGGCAGATTGCAGAATAAACGCAATTTAATGGAGGAATTAAACAAGGTAAAATCCGTTATAGATAAACTTGCGCCGAATTGTCTTAAAGAGAGCATGCTTGTTTTAGACGCAAATACAGGGCAAAACGGATTATCTCAAGCTAAATTATTTTCAGAAGCCGTTAATTTAACTTCTGTTGCTCTTACAAAACTTGACGGCAGCGCAAAAGGCGGAATTATTATTGCTATTGCCAAAGAATTTAATTTACCCGTTAAATTAATCGGAGTGGGCGAAAAATTGGAGGACTTAAAATTATTTAATCCTGACGATTTTATTGAAGCACTTTTCTCAAAAAAATAATATTATACTTTTTGAAATATATAAATATATTCGTGCTTAAAAATATAAAAACCTCCGTTTAAGGCTCTGTAACGCCATAAATTTGCAGTTTTACCCTTAGCTCTTTCGTTGCCTTCCATATTTTTTACTATAACGGCTTTCATTTTAAATCCGATTTCACGCATTTTGAATGCACAATCAGAGCTTAAAGGTACTATTTCTCCGTTTGCATATTTATCTCCGATTATCAATGCCGCAAACCTGCCTTTCTCCAGCATATCATATCCGTTTTTGGCAGCATTTTGGAAAAGATTATAAAATTCTTCCGTTGAATTACAGTTAGATAAATCTTCTTTTCTGTCGGAAAATTTAATTATGTCATCGTATGGCGGATGAAGTACTAAAAATTGAGCTTTTTCGCTTCTCATAACGTCAAGCCTTGCTTGGATTTTTTCTCTTACAATATCGGATGCACTGTCTGAACATATAAGATTTACATTTGTTACGAGTTCTTTTTCCGTAAATTTATTTTTTACAATTTCAATTTGTTCCGGTTTAAGCTCAACTCCTATGCACCTTCTTCCCATATTAAGAGCTTCTATTGCACTTGTTCCCGAACCTAAAAATAAATCTAATACAACGTCGCCTTTTTTTGTAAATCTTTCATAAAGCTGCTGCGCTATTTGCGGTATGTAATTTCCGTGATATTCATTTGAATGCCCGTGTGAGTTATCTCTTGATGCAAATTCCCACCACGTGTCTGTTTTAATATGCGGATATTCTTTCCAATTATTTAAATCAATGTCACTGTATGGTTTTGTTTTAATCTTTTTTACAATATGTAAATCAGGTTTTTGTTCCTGAATTTTTATTTTTTTTATATCCGCACTTTTTCCCATAATTCCCCAAATCATTATTATACTTGCTTGTTTAGTATATGAAATATTGAATATTTCTG
>JAJQHF010000102.1 GCA_021199975.1 Candidatus Gastranaerophilales bacterium | reverse complement strand
TATTAATGCTTTATTAAATCTAACCTGCGATATATGTTTAGAAGAGTTTACAAAAGAATTTAACATTAATGTTGAAGAATTTTTTACTAAATACAATCTAAATGACAGTAATGATAAAGAATTTGAGATTAAACAAAACAGTTTTATAGAAGACTTAAACGGCAGTGATGAGATAGACATAAAAGATTTTGTTTACCAATGCGTAATATTACATATACCAAATAAGCTTGTTTGTGGTATAAATTGTAAAGGAAATGAAAAAGTAAAAAAATATCTTAAAACTGATTTTTCAGATCCAAGGTTAGAAGTATTTAAAACAATAAAAACAGAAAAGGAATAAAATTATGGCAGTACCAAAGAAAAGAACCGGAAAATCGGCACAAGCACACAGAAGAGCTAATTGGAAAGGCTCAGTACCTGAAACAACTATTTGTACAAATTGCGGTGCAACAGTATTAACTCATACAGTTTGCACAGAATGCGGAACATATAAAGGAAAACCGGTAAGCAAAAAAGTTGTAAAAACTGAATCTAAAAGTGAAGAATAATATAACGTAACGGGGATATAGAATAGTATGACTAGGATAGCTATAGATGCAATGGGCGGCGATAACGCTCCTAGAGCAGTAGTTGAAGGAGCAGTTTGGGCTTCAATGGAGTATAATATTCCTATTGAATTAGTAGGGAAATTATATGATATAGAAAGAGAGCTTGACAGAATAGAGCAGGAAGGAATTGTTGTTTCTGTAGGCGGTGGAATATTCCCGCCTAAAAGAATAAAAGTAAATACAAAAAATCTTGATATAAAAATGACACAAGCTTCAGAAGTAATAGAAATGGGAGAAGCCCCCGGACAAGCTATAAGGAAAAAGAGAAATTCATCTATCGTATTGGCGGTAAATGCAGTGGTAACGGGAAGTTCTGATGCCGTTGTTGCGGCAGGTTCTACAGGTGCTGCAATGGGTGCAAGTTTATTTGGGCTTGGCAGGCTGAACGGAATTGAAAGACCTGCAATAGCAACTGTATTACCCACGATGAAAGGTCCGCTTGTCTTGATAGATTCGGGCGCAAATACCGATTGTACTCCGGAAATGCTCTATCAGTTCGGCTTGATGGGTTCGACATATGCAAAATCGGTTCTTGGTATAGAAAATCCAAGAATTGCTCTGCTTAATATCGGTGAAGAAGCCGGAAAAGGTGATGAGCTTGCAAAAGATACATATAAAAGATTTGATGAAAGCAAAGATAAATTAAACTTCATAGGTAATGCCGAGGGTAAAGAAATTTTCTTAGGCAATTGTGATGTAATAGTTTGTGACGGCTTTGTCGGAAATGTTACATTAAAAACAATTGAAGGTGTTGCAAGAATGTTCTTCTATATGATAAAACAAGAATTCGGACATGATATGCTGTCTAAAATTATAGGCTTATTGGTAAAACCAATGCTGAAAAAGATGTATGCAAAAATAAATTATGAAGAATTCGGAGGAGCTCTGCTTCTTGGAGTTAAAGGCACAACTGTTATTTGCCATGGACGCTCAAGCGCTTACGCTATAAAAAATGCAGTAAAAGTAGCTTATAATGCCGTTGAAGCGGGAGTTAACAAAAGTATTGCATCATATTACGGGGAGATATAATAAAAAATGAATATACCGATACGAATTGCGGGATTAGGTTTTCAAGTACCGGAAACAGTTATAACAAACGAAGATTTAACCAAGATTATTGATACCTCTGATGAATGGATAAAGACAAGAACCGGAATCGAGAAAAGACATGTTTTATCAGGAAATGAAACAGCTGTCGAAATGGGTATAAAAGCAGCGCAAAAAGCGCTTGCAAAAGCCAAAACTGATGTTGAAAAAATTGATTATATTATTGCCGCCGCAAGCTTGGAAACACATGCTTACCCTTCAACGGCATGCGAAATTCAGGCGGCAATAGGTGCTAAAAATGCCGCTTGCTTTGATATTACGGCGGCTTGTTCAGGTCTTATTTACGGAATGGGAATTTCTCAAGGGTTAATTAAATCAGGCATGGCAAAAAATATACTTATTGTTGCAACAGATGCCATTTCAAGATGTTTAGACTGGTCAGACCGCTCAACCTGTGTATTATTTGGTGATGGTGCAGGTGCAATGATGCTGACGGTTTCGGATGATGAACAGGACGACATTCTATCAGTAAGTTTAAAAGCGGAAGGACATTTGGGTCATTTTATTACAATGCCGACTCCCGGCAAAAATTGCCCGTTAGCCGCTCCGAATGATGAGCAGAAAATGTTCGTTAAAATGGAAGGAAAAGAAGTTTATAAATACGTCGTAACCAAGCTTCCCGTATATATAGAAGAATGTGTTGCAAAATCAGGCTTAAAAATGAATGAAATTGATTATCTTGTACCTCATCAAGCTAATATGAGAATAATAGAAGCTTTAGAGAAAAGGCTTGAATTTAACAGCGAAAATGTAATATCAAATATAAAGGATTACGCAAATACATCTGCCGCATCAATTCCGATTGCACTTGTAGAAGCAATTGAAAGCGGCAAAATGAAATTACCTTGCAGTGCAATATTAACAGGCTTTGGCGCAGGAATGACAGTCGGAAGTGCGGTAGTAAAACTTAGAGAGGGAATTGCATAATGACAAGTTACGCTTTGATTTTCCCCGGACAGGGTGCTCAAAAAACAGGCATGGGAAAAGATTTATATGATAACTCAACGGCGGCAAAATACGTTTTTGATACAGCTGACAGAGTTTTAGGCAACAGCATCTCAGACTTATGTTTTAATGGCAGTGAAGAAGATTTAATGAAAACAATTAATTCACAGCCTTGTATATTGACTGTTTCGATTGCCGCATTAGAAGCTTTAAAAGAAAAAACATTAATTAATATTTCTTGCTGTGCAGGTCACAGCTTAGGCGAGTATGCGGCTTTATATGCGGCAGGCGCTATTGATTTGGAAACGACTTTAAAACTTATACAAAAAAGAGCTTTATTAATGAATGAAGCAGCAGAAAAAACAACAGGTTCAATGGCTGCCGTCCTCGGGCTTGATGATGAAACCGTAATAAGTATCACAAATAAGCTTGATAATGTCTATGTCGCAAATTTTAATTCTCCGGGGCAGGTAGTTATTACAGGCAGTAAAGAAAAAATAACTGAAAGTCTTGATAAATACAAAGCGGCTGGGGCAAAAAGAGTAATTCCTTTAGCTGTATCAGGAGCTTTTCACTCCCCCTTAATGAAATCGGCGGCAGAAGAATTTGTTCAATATGTTAATCAGTTTGAATTTAAAAATACAAATATTCCTGTATATACAAATGTTGATGCAATAGCGGAAACATCAGGCTGTGAATTTATGAATAAGCTTCCTAAACAAATATACTCCTCTGTTCTTTGGACACAAATTATAAACAATATACAAGAGAGCGGAGTTTCTGACTTTATAGAAATCGGTCCCGGAAAGGTTTTAGCAGGATTAAATAAAAAAATAAATC
>JAJQHF010000132.1 GCA_021199975.1 Candidatus Gastranaerophilales bacterium | reverse complement strand
AATATAAACATGATGTTTTAGAAGCATCTATAAGCGGCAGAGATGTTCTTTCAGATTTAAAAGATTTTATCTGCCGATTGGACATTGTTTCTGATATTGTTAAAAAGGATAATTACTCACAGTTTCACGAAGCAATTAACAGAATTATAAGATTGATACAAAATGAAAACAATTTTTCTAAAGTTAATGAAAATCTTTTTGTAAATAATTCTGAAAAAAGTTTATGGAGTGTAATTAAAAATATTGATGAAACAGCTTTATCATATAATGAGCTTGAAGAAAAATTAGTAAGAATAATTCCTTTTATTAATGAATTCTTTGACAAAGTTCTTGTTATGGATAAGGATGAAGAAATCAAGAGAAACAGAATAAATATGCTTAATATAATAAAGCTAAAATTTGCTAAAATTGCAGATTTTAGTAAAATTGTATTCTAATAAGTTCTGATGTTAGAAGGCAGTTTTGTACAAACCTTAAAACTACGCAAATCAAGCCTACGTTTAGTCGTCAAGATTTGGGAGCAGAACTTTATAATATTTATAGTATAAAAGCTTATTATACACAAGCAGTCTTTTTTTTGATTTAGTCGTGTTAATTCCATTTCAAACCGTTATTTATTCTTTACTAATTTTTGGTACATTTTCATTAATTCTGCGACTGTTTCAGATTCTGTCAGCCAGGAACGTTTATTATTCTCATCTTTTTTGTAAAATCCGTATGCTTCCATTACCGCTTTATCATTTTCCTGATGTGCTTTTCTAAGTTCAGGCGGCATTGTGAGTTCATCATAAAGGTCAGCCAAAGAACATTCAGGAAACAATGCGCGTGCATCCAAAATTGCCTGTGCCGTTTTTTCAATTTTTGCTTTTTGCTCATCCGTCGGCTCACACCATGGGAAATTATTATAGACAATATCTTTTGAATATCGATATCCTATACCCAGCCTTCCACAAACTGCCCTCATCCAAGCCATATGAACATTTGAAGTTAAAATACCAAAATGATATAATGTTGCATTTGGCATTATTTTTACCAAATTACTACAAAAAACATTAGATTCCATAAAGCCAATTGGGATATATTTCCTGCTCGCAGTAGTTACTTCCGGTAAAATTATATATCTATCTTTAGGCATATTTTCAACATGGAATCTTGTAGGTTTATCTGCAAGTTTTCTTGTTCCTTTACTTTTACTTGCCAATCTTAATTCTCTAACATTTTTAATTCTCTCTAAACATTTAGGCATTTTTTTTAAATTCGCAGGTGAACAATCGCCCAACCATAAACAATATCTACATTTTTGTTTTATAAACTCATCAGCACCATACCAAGGCTTAAAATATTCCTTTGAAAGAGGTTCTAATTTTATAAATTCTTCCATTTCTTCTTTTGTGAATAAATAATTTCCACCATCAATTGGCTTATTACCTATTCCTATTTCAGGAACATTACAAATAGGTTTATTTCGACTTTCTACAAATACATCACCGGTATTTACAAGATAAGGGTTAATGTTTTCAACAATCTGCATTCTTTCATTTGAATATAATATCTTTTGTTTATATCTGACGAAACTAAATCCAATAATTACACAATGCACATGTGCTTTTTGATTAGCTTCACTATCCCACAAAAATGTTTTGTATGCAAAATTTATATGAATTCCTTGCATTAAAAGAGGTTTCCATAAAATTGCAACTTGTTCACCTTGTGTAATTGAATTTGTAGAAACCAATGCTGTTTGAATATTTGTATTTTCCATAAAATCAGAAGACTTTTTATACCAACATGCTACAAAATCAAGATTACCCGCATTTTTCCACTTTGAACCAAAAACATCAAGTAAATCTTTCTTTTGTTCGTTAGACATCAATCTTGCCCCCACAAACGGCGGATTTCCCATAATATAGTTTAACTTATCTTTTGGAATGACGGTTTCCCAATCAATTCTCAAAGCATTTGCTTCAACAATATTTGCATAGGTTTTTAATGGCAGGAAATCTAAATTCATATGCACTATATCTTCCGTTTGTTTCATCATTTGAGATTCTGCTATCCATAGTGCTGTTTTAGCTACCGTTACGGCAAAATCATTGATTTCTATACCGTAAAATTGACCTATTGAAACCTTGATTGGATTATCAAAATGCCCGATTTTAATTTGTCCTTTTTGCAGTTCAAATAATATTTCATTTTCCAATTTTCTTAAAGAAATATATGTTTCGGTTAAAAAATTACCGCTTCCGCAGGCGGGGTCTAAGAATGTCAGTTTTGAAATTTTTTCTTGGAAATCTTTTAGTTTATCATTTCTTGTTTTTTCTTGTTTTAATTCACAAATTTGTTTAAATTCACTATTGAGTTCATCCATAAATAGAGGGTCAATCACTTTATGAATATTTTCAATAGAAGTGTAATGCATTCCGCCTTTTCTGCGGGTTTCAGGGTTTAATGTACTTTCAAATACGGCTCCAAAAATTGCAGGGCTTATTTCAGACCAATCAAAATTAGAGCTTGCTTTCGTAAGCAACAATTCTCTTATTTTATCTGTAAACATCGGTATTTCTATATCTTCATCAGCAAATAAACCGCCGTTTACATAAGGAAATGCGGTTAGTTCCTGTTCTAAATAAGGGTCTCTGTCTTCAATTTTTGTATCTAAAACCTTGAATAAATCAATTAATGCTTTTCTTATGTGTTTTGTTTCAAATTGTTTTAAATAGTCAAGAAACATATCACGTTTACCGAATATTCCTGCATCTTCTGCGTACAAGCAGAAAACAAGGCGAACGCAAAGTTTATTTAAACTCTTTAAAGTTTCTTCATTTTCTTGGTTAATGTATTGTTTTAACAAAGAATCATATATAAGTCCGACAATTTCCCCTGCCTTAATTGATACTTCCATTTCTTTTCTTAAATGAGTATCTTCACTATCAACTATAAATTGAAGTCTGTAATATTCTTTTGGTAAATCTTCAAGTCTGATAATTTCCGGCTCACCATTAGGGCGTTCCATATCATATATATAAAATTCTTCAAAATTGCACGTAATAACCCATCTCGGGTGTTTTGAAACAGGCAGTTCCGTTATATATCTTTTTGCTTGTTGAAAAGGTGTGAGCAAACTGCCATCTGATTGTCTAATAGCAGCCTTTAAATTTTTTCCCAGACTTTTCTGCTCAATCATAACCTTTGTTTTAGCAATATATCCGTCAATAAAACTTGTATGGTCTAAGTGAACCTGGTCTTCAAACGAGATAAATTGTTCAGGATGTTCAATGCCCAAAACATCTCTTAATAACGAAAGCCAAAAAGATTGGCTTTGCCCTTTTTCATAGCCTTTACCCTGCCATTGCTTTACAAATTCTTTAATTGCAGCTCTTTGTTTTACTTCTTGCATTTCTTAACCCGATTTTATTTTAAGAAAATTATATCAGATATTTAGATATTTATTCGGAGATTTTTTGTAAATAATAATAAACATTTAAGCCATGCCGATAATCTTAAAAAC
>JAJQHF010000099.1 GCA_021199975.1 Candidatus Gastranaerophilales bacterium | reverse complement strand
CAAGAACCTCTCTAAGTCGTTTATGGTCGAAATCTTTTGTGGATGTTACTTCATAACCGCAGCCTTTTGAATACGGCGGGTCGCAGTAGAAAAAGGCATTTTCAAAATCGTATTGTTTAATCAGTTTTTCAAAATCTCTGTTTTCAATTAAAACTTTATCAAGCCTTTCATGGATTGCATCAATTCTTTCAAGTACATTTTTTTGAGATTTACTTGCACCGCCCGAACATTTTTTGACCGTGCCGAAAGTCTCGCCTCTGCCGCCAAAGGAACGTGTAATTAAAAAATAAAATTGAACTGCACGCTGAATATCCGTTATAAATGTACCGTTTAAAAATTGCATAAACATTTCTCTTGAACCTAAAAGATATTGCAGTTCTTCTTTAAAAGCATTCGGGTGGTATTTTACAATTCTAAAGAGGTTTGCCAGTCTTCCGTCAAGGTCGTTATAAATCTCTAAATCCGCCCATTTATCTTTATATAAAAGAACCCACGCACCTCCGCCAAAAGGCTCAATATATGATTTTATATCATTAGGAATCAATGGAGCAATTGTTTTTCTAAGCAGCCTTTTTCCGCCAACCCAGTTGATTAAGCATTTTTTATCAATAGTCATTCAAAACTCCTTGTTTTATCGGTATTTTATATGTGTTCAAATGCCGTTTTATTGTTGTTCATTCAATCCACTTGCAGGATTGTGAGACCAACCAACATCTGTTGAAATCTTATGACCAGTAAGGGGATCTGTGTAAACTGCAACAGGCTTGTATTCGCCTGATTTTTTTGAAACTAATCTATCCTCTTGCGATAAAAGTCCTGATGAGGAACTTGGTTTAACCTTTTTCTTTTGCAGTTTATAGCTTGAGAGGGCATTAACTCTGCATCTGCACCGCCAGCCGTTTGGAGGATAAAAAGAATTCCAAAACGGGTCGTCATATCTAAAAATCAATCCGTTAAGTTCTGCATGTTCAGGTCGGGTCGAGGCATCCATAACAGCGACATATTCCCAGTACGGACGATTGTCAACATTATCCATTTGAGTTTTGTATCTTCCTGTTTGGTATGCAGTTTGCATATTGACCGAATAAATAGTCTTTAATCTGTGCATTGAACCTAATTGAACTTTTTCGGCATTTCCTTTTGTATCAACGACAATTTCATCACCCCACCACCCTTTCTTCTGTAAAGTTGGTTTAAGTTCTTTTTGAAATTCCTGGAAAGTTTTGCCCTCGGATAATGCTTTATCAACGGCAGAGCGGATATCTTCTAAAATATCTTCTCTCATTACTTTGGCAACGGTGAATGATTTTTTATGTGCATCTTGCCAAATCTCGTACCAATCCCACGATAGGGCATTGTTTTTGTTTTTAAAATATTTAATTGCCTGTGCCGGAGCAAGTTTGAATAATCCTTTAAATTCTGCCATTTATAGCCTCCGCAAGTCTTTTGGCAACCGCTTCGACCACATTTACTGTTACTGCATTTCCTGCCATTTTATACAGGTGGCTGTCTTTCAGCCCGATTTCGTATGCAGTTTTTACCATATCGTCAGGAAAGCCTTGTAGTCTAAAGCACTCAAGAGGTGTTAATCTTCTTATTTTGTAATTATCAATTGTCCCCATATTGCAGTTTGTATCTAATGTTTGAGAGCAGCCTTTTCCAACTCTTCCGCGTCTTGTTTTAGAATTTGGAAAAGCCAAATTTATTCCGTCACCGGGACCAGCCTCGTCAAAACCTTTTTTAGTGCCATTTCTAATGTGCATTAATGGTATATCACCGCCAACTTTTAATGTTTCAACTGTATCTGATGCTCTGTATTTATTAAAACGGGGTTTATTAATAAAATATAATCCTGTTTTTGCACCAAGTCCTCCGCTGTTTGCAATAAGGCATTGACTTATTCCATCGGGATTATAAATTCTATCACCTTGCGGTGCATTCTTCGGTGTCATCGGATGTTTTCTGAGCGGGCTAATATTCTCGCTTCCGCTTCCTTTGATAGGAAATATTTCGGGTGGACATTCTTTTCCATAACATCCGACAATGTACACTCTTTCCCTGTTTTGAGGAACTCCGAAGAACTTTGAATTAAGTAATTGCCATTGTATGCTATACCCGAGGTCGGTGAGAATTTCAAGTATTGTTTGGAAAGTTTGCCCTTTGTCGTGATTAAGTAAGCCTTTAACATTTTCGAGAATAAAATATTCGGGTCTTTTGTCTTTAAGAATCCTAGCAACTTCAAAAAACATTGTGCCTCTTGTGTCTTCAAATCCGCGTCTTTTTCCTGCAATTGAGAAACTCTGACAAGGAAATCCGCCGCAGAAAATATCAAAGTCGGGCAATTCATCTGTATTGATTGTTGTGATGTCATTGAAAAATTTCTCCTTAGTGGGTTTGTAATATGCCCTGTATAATCTGTTTGCATATTTATCATTGTCGCAATATCCGACACAGTCAAATCCTGCACGTTCCAATCCGAGTTTAAATCCACCGATTCCAGAAAACGCATCAAAAAAACGAATTTTCGGTAGGGCACTCTGCCGAGCGGAACGATTAAGTATCGTTTCCGCGAGAGGTAAGACCGCAGGGAGCGAGCCCGTAAGGTGGAGTGGGACGTTACTCCCACAACCACCCGAATAATTCGTAGGAGGGTTACTCATCCAAACCATCCTTTCTTCCTTGCAGTTCACAAAGGAATAGTGCTTTTTGTAAATCCTGCTCAAACTTTTTACTTTTCAAATTTTTTTCATCAAGAATTTCTTTTAAATCTTCATAGCTGTTGCAGGTTTCAATTAATGAAATAACAGGATTTAAGAGGTTTTGTGCCTGTTTTGAAAGTTCTGTATCAGAAATAAACTTGAATAATTCTTCTATTTGTTTCTGTCCTAAAGGTGCATTATCGTTTGGTTCTGCTTCCTGTTGATGAAACTCTCTAAATTGCGGCGTTTGAATCGGTATAATATCCTCTCTAATATCAAAATCCTCATCTTCAAGTCCGTAATTTTTAATAAAATATTCCTTGGTGAATTTAACTCCTGTTTCAGATAGGATTTTGTCCCGCTGTGCTAAAGATAAATCCACATCTTCAGGTGCATACATTTCAAAAACAGGAACATCTTCTGTTGAATAATTAATTTCATAAATCCAACGAATTAATTGGTTAATAACGCTTTCAACAAGTTTTTTATCAGAATCAATAATATCTTGGCGGACTGCCATATGAGTATTTGCAGCGGCATAACTACCTGTTGAACCTATTTCGGTTGTTAAAGTCTGACCTAAAACAGCCTTTGAAATTTCAGAATTCATTTTATCGATTAATTTTTCATAAATCTCGGCGGATGATGATTTATTTGCTTCCTGAATTTCGACAGATGAATCGTCAGGAATAACGGCAATCGCATCCTGCACCATATCCTCAAGCATATCGGCAAGAGTTTCCGTTTCGTCTTTTGTTGCACCTCTTGGGTGTTTGCCGATAAGGTGAGGCATTCCGTATTTTTCAGTAAATACAACCCAGA
>JAJQHF010000061.1 GCA_021199975.1 Candidatus Gastranaerophilales bacterium | reverse complement strand
TAAAAGTATTAAAGTGAAACAAGAAAACTTGAATACGGTTAAAATAGCAGGAGCTGATGAGTTTTATGATTTAAATTCGGAACAGAAATCAGATGAACAAAAAAAAGAAACAGAAGAAAAATTAAATCAAAAAAAAGAAGCTGAATTTAAAAAAAGAGAGCTTGAAAGTTTTGAAGGTTTGAATGATTTAAAACTCGAAAGAAACATTTTGATTGACAGTTACAGAAAAAAAATATCAGAGCTTGTAAAAAATAAAATGATAATTTCTCTGACGGAAACAGCTAAAAATAATTTTAATAAAATTTGTCCGGATTTAAAAAATGCGCAAAAATATCTTTCTGTTTTAACTGACGGAAAATATGAGATAATAAATTTAGATTTGGCAGAAATTCAAAATGAAAATAAAACCGTTACTAAAAAATGGGAGGAGCTTTCACGGGGAACAAAAGAACAATTATACCTTGCATTAAGACTCGGATATGCTTCAAACTATTCAAAAGACAGAATCACGCTCGAGCCTAAAGGCTTACCCGATTTGCCCGTTATTACGGATGATGCTTTTGTTAATTTTGATGGTAACAGAACTCAAAACGCAATTAAATGTCTGCTCGAATTTTCAAAAACAAATCAAGTGCTGTTTTTTACCTGTCACGGCGGCATAATGAAAAAACATATTGAAACCCTTAATCAGTTTGAAAAAATAAATATAATAAATTTATAAAATTATAAAATTACTCGGAGACATTTTTAGAGTTATCAAAATGAAGTACAACCTGACCTTCTTGCAGGGTTTTTTGTACGTCAATAATTCTTTGGTTTGAGCTTCCGCACCAGCATAATTTTTCATTTCTCAAAGACTTAATAAATCTGCCGTCTACAAGAACATCAATATACTTCATTTTTGGGTTGTCTTTAAATTCTTCCCATCGAAATCCCGTATAAACCCAAACGGTTTTTTCGGGAAATAATTCTTTGCATTTTCTCATAAGCTTAAAGGTTACACCTCTGTTAAAAGGATGTAAAGGGTCGCCTCCGGAAAATGTAATACCTGATATATGGGGTTTTGCGAGCGCTTCAAACAATTCTTCTTCCGCAGCTTCATCAAAAGGAATTCCTCCCGTAATATCCCATGTAATCGGATTTTGGCAGTCCTCACACTGGTGGTTGCAGCCTGCAACCCATAACACAACTCTCAAACCGTCACCGTTAAGCATGTCATCTTTTGTAATATTATGATAATTCATGGCTACATACTTACTCTGTCTTTAATCTCTTCCATTTTCGCTTCGTTTAAACGGGTATCGCCCTTAACTCTTGAATAAGAAAGGTAACCGTTCATTCTTTCTATTTTTGTTAAGTTGCGGCTTCCGCATTTAGGACATACATCCATATTCAGCTCTTGATGACCGCAGTCGTCGCAGTATGAAAGTGATAAGTTTACACCTTCATAAAATCCCATATCCATTGCACGTTCGATTAAAGTTTTAATGGCTTCTTTATTGTAAGCAATGGGATATTTTACATATTGAATTTTTCCGCCGTTCATCAAATTCCAAAATCTGTTTTCCAAATCTTGCTTTTCAATAGGAGTAATGTCCTCTGAAACATGGCAATGGAAACTGTTTGAAACATAGCCTTTATCGGAAACATTGGCAATAACACCGTATTTTTCACGGAATTGCTTTACTTGAAGTCCGCAGAGATTTTCCGCAGGAGTTCCGTATAAAGCATATAAATTTCCGTCCTCTTCTTTGAATTCATTTACACGTTTATTAATAAATTCCATAACCTCAACGGCAAACTGACCGTCTTCAACTAAAGATTTACCGTTGTGAATTTGCTGCAGTTCATTCAATGCGGTAATACCGAAAGAAGCCGTAGCAGCTTTTAAAAGCGGTTTTATTTTATCGTAAAAATTCAAATGACCGCCGTAAAATCCGCCTTCGCAATATGCCAGAGGATTTGTAGAAGCTTTCATTTCTCCTAAATAATCATAAGTTCTTATATGAAGCTTTCTTATTAATTGAAGGTAATAATCCAAAACTTCATAAAAATCTTTACTCTCTTTTTTTGCTTTTGCATAAATCATAGGCAGGTGCAGACTTATTGCACCGATATTAAATCTGCCTACAAAAACAGGAGAATCATTTTCATCGGCGGGTTTCATTCCTCCTCTTTCATACCAGGGGGATAAGAAAGCTCTGCACCCCATAGGTGAAATAACTTTGCCGTATTTTTTATAAATACCCGCAACATATCCTTCTCCGGTTAAAGATAACCAATCAGGATACATTGACCTTTGTGAGCATTCAATACCCGCTTCAAATACGTCTTCTAATTCTTTGCCTTTGCCATGAAGATTTTTATCATATAAAAATACAATTTTAGGGAATAAAACAGGTTTTTTACAAGATTTTTTGCCCTGTCCGCCTTTTCTTGTATTGAGAGCAGAAATTGATGCCATTTTTTCAAATTCGCCTCTGCCGAGTCCAAAAGTAATTGTAATGAAGGGATAGTCGCCTCTTGAAGATGCAACAGTGTTAAATTTGTACTCCCAGCCTTGAAATCCCTGATCAAAATCAACTTGAACATCATGCAGCGCTTCTTTTCTTGCCTGTTCAAATGTTAACCCCATTGAAATATAGCGGCTGTATTGTTTTTCATAAGTTTTTGAAGCATAAGGCGCAAGTAATTTATCAACTTCAGCAACGGTAAAACCGCCATATTGCTGACTTGCCGCCGCCATTACGATATCACCTATGACATCAAAGGCAACCGCAAGTGTTTTAGGCTCGTTATACCATAAATTGCCCATTTCAAATCCGTCTTTTAGAACTGCGGCAACATCAAACAGACAGCAATTCATGGTATCTCTTCTTGCTGACATATCATGAATATATATATATCCGTCACGGATAGCCTGCAATTCTTCTACTGTTAAAAAGAATTTTTTATAAAGCTCTTTGTTTAATTGGTTAAAAATTAAAGAGCGTTTTGTAGACACCAAAGCCGAGTCGGAGTTAGAATTTTCTTTATCTCCGATATACATAATTTTTTGGCTTTCCTGATAAACTTTATCAAGCATTCTTACAAAGTCCTGCTTGTAGTTGCGGTAGTTTCTGTAACTCTGGCAGACTTTCGGGTTTACATTTTCTAATGCTTCCTCAACAACATTATGCATTTCCTGAATATATATTTCATTTTTTCCGCTATTTTCGATTTCTTGCTTAACGATAGAGCAAATTTTTTCAGTCTGCTCGGGAGTAAAAGTAATTAAAACACGCAATGCCGATTTGTTAACAGCATTAACTACCTTATTAATATTAAACTTTTCTTTTGTTCCGTCTTTTTTTATTACGTAAAGATTTTTTGTTTCATCATTATTCTGCATAATAAATCTCCTATTTTTTTAAACAGCACACACTAAATAGCGCATGACTTACGCTTATTAATGGTATTTTTTCCCAAATCTCCAAATATTATTTAAGTATTCTACAACAAATTTACATGACTGTAAATATT
>JAJQHF010000163.1 GCA_021199975.1 Candidatus Gastranaerophilales bacterium | reverse complement strand
TGTAAAAACAGCACAATAATTTATTTACAAGCTTTATATATTTGTGTTTATTAAAGGGGTCTTATGTATGAGTATCGGTGTATTTTCAGATTTTCAAACTAATTTTAATGCAGCAAACAGTATCTCGCAAGCAGATAAAAAGACAGAAGATAAAACAGCTGCATCTAAAAAAGAGAAAATTAATGTTTGGGAGAAGGTAAAAACAGCGGCGCCCATAGTAATTCCTCTTGCAGCTATTCCCATAACAGCAGGAATAACATATAAATTATCAACAAAAAATGTTGATGGATTAAAAAATCAAATTAAAAACTTGTCAGATGATATTGCAAAATTTGAAGTACAAAATCAAGAACGCAATAAAATTGTTTCTGATAATATAAAAAAGTTAGGCTCAAAAAATAAAAAAGATAATGCTCAAATATGGTCAGCTATAATAGCTGCTGCAGGTCTTACAGGAAGTTACAGCGCAGGCAAGTTATCAAAAACAGACAAGGAAAATGTATCTGGTAGGCTTGGCAGCAGGGTTTCCGATATTGAAACCAGTTCAAGAACAGCTCTGAACGATGCGCAGCAATCTTTAGCTTTAAGCGGCAGCAGTTTGGGGTCAAAATATATATACAATTATAACGGAATACAGCTTCTTCAAAATTCGGATTCTTTAAATAAAAATGAGCAAAAATATAATAATGCCATTGAAACAATCAAATCTTCGGCACCGAAACACTTATATGAAACACCTGAGATAAAACCTATAACAACTGAAAATCCTACATTATGGTCTGTGACATCAGAGTTTGCTCCAATAAAAGAGGGCGGTTTAGGTTCTGTCCCCGTAGAAATTCAGAATAATGTTACAAAATTGGGGGTAAATATTCCGACATTTATTCCTATGTATCAGCAAAAAGGTATTGCGTCATTCAAACAAGAAGGTGATGAATATACTTATACTTACAAAAACAAAGAATTTAAACTTAAGAAAGCAGCAACTTTTAAAGTGGATAAATATCAAGGAGGTAAATCAGGAACAGAAGAAGTTGAAATTTATGTTAACGATACAAAAGACAAAGACGGCAATAATAAACAGCTTATCTTTGTAAAAAATGACAACTATTTCAACGGAACAATTTATCAAAGCAGCGAGAAAACAGAAGAACCTGAAAAATTTGCCTTTTTCTCTAAAGCCGTATATGAATTAGCAAAGGCAAAAGAGGATATAAACAGCGTTAAAGATATACAAATTAAAGATAAAGAAGCTTTTGAATCAATAAAATCACCCGATGGTTTTGTGTTAAATGATTGGCAGGCTTCTCCAGTAGCAGCACTTGCAAGATACAAAGCTCCAATGGAAAATGCGTACGGGCAATTATCTGATGAAGCATCTAAAAAACTTTCTGATATGAGAATTATTACAATTGGTCATAATGCTATGTATCAAGGTTCAACCAGAAATAATAATAACGATGCACAAAGAAAAGAATCGACGGCAAATATATTAAATACCCTGTTTGATAATTTTGCAGCAGACATTGTATTAAATGCAAAAACAAATGCATCGGAAACAAACCCATCAGATAACGGTTTGAGGAATTTGGATAATGTTCTTCTGTTAAATGCTCAGGACGGCTATTCAAATCATACAAATCTTTTGAATATGGGGGTATGTTTAAGTGATTATTTCCACCCTGTATCAGAAAATTATGCAAAAGAAATAACATCAGGTGACCATCCTGAATTATCCGGTGAATTAAGATGGGCATTATCTCAAAAAGATAAAGCAGGGTCATTGGCAGGAATTATTAACGGTAATGACTTTAATAATCTTTCTATTGAGGCAAAGGCGCCGCAAATTAAGTCCACAACCGGAATTGATTTTAAAACGTATTCTAAAAACTCGGATATTTCCGATGTTATGAGTGCAAGACAAGAAAATAAAGTTAAATTTTACAATGATTTTATGATGCCGTTCTCAAAAAAGAATGATTCTCAAAACAATGATGAAGATGTAAATAGGGTAAGAGAATTATCTTCTAAATTGGAATTTGTTGATGCAAGCGGAAAACAGGAATTGCCGGTTTTAACAGATGAAGAATTATTAAATACCCCTGTAATAACTTCTGTAGGAAGATTAGTTTCGCAAAAGGGCATCGGAATTATGTCAGATGCAATAAAAATGTTATATGATAATTGGGAAAAAGACTTTCCAAATAAACCAAAACCAATTTTCTATATCGCCGGTCAAGATGGGGAAGGCGGAGTCCAAAGAAAATATGTTGAAGATTTAAAAAATAAAAAGCTTTCAAAAGACGATTCTGACAGAGTTGTATTTGCACACGGATTTGCACCTATGACTGCTATAACTGCCGCTTCTGACTTTTTCTTACTTCCGAGTATTTTTGAACCATGCGGATTAACTCAAGGAGAATCATTCGCTGTAGCTACCCCCGTTATTGGCAGCGCTGTAGGTGGAATTGTTGATACTGTTAACAGGAACGGAAAAACAAACGGTATTCTTACTGATAAAGATAAACCGCTTACATCTAAAGCTCTTTATGAAACCATGAAGGAGGGATTAAATATTTATTACAATAACCCCGCACAATACCAAAACATGGTCAAAGACTCTTTAGCTGAGGATTTTAGCTGGATACAAAAAGGCAAACAAGGTCCCGTATTTGATTATCTAGATAAAATAGGAATAGACAGAAGTACGCTTCCTGATGTTGTCTAATTTTCATTTGAATAACTTGCAATATGCCTAAATATAATTTATTATAGTCTTATGGATGATAATTATTCAAAATTGGTTGATATTGCTTATAATAAGCATATATCAGGCAAATTAGAAGAAGCAAAAAGCATTTATGAAAAGCTTTTATCTTTTAAGCCTAATGATGTTAATGTACTCAATTTATATGCCCAGTTAAATGTTTCAATAAAAAATTACGACAAGGCTTTAGAAATTTTTCAGTATATATTTAATAATACACAACTTGATTCTGTTCAATTAAATATCGCTAAAGTTTATATGCTGAAAAATAATTATAATGAGGCAATTGGTTCATTAAATTTAATTCAAAAGAAAAATGAATCTGTACTAAGACTTCTTGCCTCTGCATATACAAACTCAGAAAATAAGGATGAAGCCATAAAAATATATGAAGATATAATAAATTTAAAGAATCCGTCATTTCCTGATTTTTATAATATTTCGGTTTTATATTCAGATAAAAAAAATAATGATTTAGCTCTCAAATATGCGCTTATGGCATATGACTTAAACAGCAGTGATATAGACATTAATCTTCATCTTGCATCTTTATATGAGAATTTTTCAGATTATGAAAATGCTTTAAAATACCTGCTTTGTATTTCTCAAATAAATCCTGAGGTAAATATTCTCTATAGAATAGGTGTGCTGTATAAAAAATTAAGCAATGATGTTTTAGCAGTTAAATATTTTAATGACATTTTAAATATTGAACCGGATAATAAAGATGCTTTATTAAACATCGCTTTTATATACAGAAA
>JAJQHF010000039.1 GCA_021199975.1 Candidatus Gastranaerophilales bacterium | reverse complement strand
CAAAAATCGTCAGCTGTTTCTTCTAATTTTTCTAATATATTTATTGTATTAGTTTTCATCTTTTCTTTCCAAAACCGTGATTGTGTTTATATATTCACTGATAGGAAGGGTTTGAACCGCTTTTTCTTTACTCATATCATATACAACATATTTTAAATCAGCCATATTTGTTACAACGGCAAGATTTGAATTAGGAACAGGAGTAAAGGCTTTTGAAAAACCGTCAACAGGCAGCTTCTCACTGTTTAAAGTTCCATCAGACAGATTATAAGTGTAAACAGTGTTATTTCCTGCGCACAATACAAACAGTTTCCCGTTGTATAAATTTATATCAATAGGTTTGATTCCCATTTCAATATCCTTAATACTAGTAGAATATGTTTTTGCATTCGGAAGAAGTTCGCCTTCTTGTTCATCTTTATCTTCAAAATCAAAAGCGGTATATAAATCAGTTGTCATTGCTTCTGCATCTTCTTTGCTATCTTCTTCTTTTTTAAGTTTATCGTGTTTTTTATCTTTTTTTGTTTTTGTAATTTCATTATCCTGAAGCAGATCAAAATTGACAATTCTTAAATTTGGATTTGTTCTTGAAACCAGATATATTACGTTATTTCCAAGTATTAATTTTGATGTATTAGGATAATTTGTAATTAATTTGTTTGAATATTCATTTTCCATATCCAATACATAAATATTTGACGTTTTTAAATCCAAATAAGCAATTTTATTTCCGTCAGAAGATATTGAAAGCCGCTGAGGCGAGCCTACCAGTTGAATTTTCTCTTTGACAGTCATGGAATCCAAATCAATAACAAACATTGATTCATCAGAAATACTTGCAATATAAGCTTTTCTTTTGTTTTCATCAACTGCAATTTCAGAAGGATTTGCAGTTAAATCAATGCGTTTGATTACATATTCATTTTCAACATCAATAACGTCAACATTTTTTTTATCCTTAGTTGCCGCAAGCAAATACTTACCGTTTAAAACAGGTTTAACATCTTTTATTACACCTGAAGTTTTTAAAGAGTATAAAGGTTCGGAAATAGTGGAGGAGAAAACCTGCAAGTATTCCGTTTGGAAGTTGTTAACAAAGAAAAGCTTATTTTTTATTTCGGGAAGAACATTGTATTTTTTTATATCAGAAGTTCTTTTTCCCGAAGGAAGCGGAGCTGATTTTCTGCCTGAAACAAAAGAAGGTGATTTTGCGCTGCCGATTAAAGGAATTTGAACATCACCCAAAAGCCCCGCATAATCTTCCGGAAGAACTAATCCACGGGGAACAACAATATCTTGAGGAATTGAGCCTGTTTTAACTTCTACTGGTAAATCGGGGATATTTTTTATTGTTAATGTGTCTTTACCTGTTCTTACTACTTTTAGCAAAGAAATATTATTATTAAAAAGCACCATGTCTGGCAAATTATCCATGCTTTGGTTTAACGGATAAGTCTTTACTATTTTAATTTCATCTGTTTCATTAGGATATGCAGGAAATACAGGTATATACATAACATCATTGTTTTTATAAATAATAACCCCGTCATACCTTACGGTAGGTATTTTTTTTTGACTTACAAGAAAGTCCTTTAATTCCTTAGGAAGCTGTGTCGCATATGAGCTTAGCGCATTTAAGGAAAATATTATAAGAGTCAGAATAATTATCTTTATTTTCATATAACCTCTAATTAATTATGAAGTACATTCTTCATTTTATCAATGAATTTAGAAGAAGTCTTTTTGTTACAATTAATTTCCAAAAGTTTGTTATAAAGCTGTTTTTCCTCTGAACTCAAACTTTGAGGTGTTTTTATTTTAACAACAAAATTATGGTTTCCTCTTTTATTCGGATTACCTATATAAGGAACCCCGATACCTTTGATTTGTAAAATTTTGTCTTGTTCCACTCCTGCGGGAATTGTAAGCTGCTGAGTACCTTCAAGTGTTTTAACATCAATAGTACAGCCGAGTGCAGCCTGAGGAAATGTTATATCAACAGTTGAATATATATCAAACCCGTCACGTTTGAAGTCTTTATGTTCTTTAACATATATAACGACAATCAAATCACCGGTTCTTCCTCCGTTTTTTCCGCAGTTACCTTCTTGAGAAAGCCCTATTCTCGAACCGTTATTTACTCCGGCAGGAATATTTATGTGAAGTGTTCTTTCGACTTCCAATCTGCCGTCGCCGTGGCATTTCGGACACGGGTTTGTATTTACATTACCTGTTCCATGACATTTCGGGCATGTTGTAATTTGCCTGAAACTGCCTAAAGGTGTTTGCGTAACCTGCTGTACTCTGCCCGTACCACCGCATGTTGAACAGGTTTCAGGCTTACTTCCTTTTTGTGAACCTGTTCCTGCGCATTCATCACAAGTTTCAAGATGTGAAATTTTAACTTCCTTTTTCACTCCAAATACAGCTTCTTCAAATTCAATCTGCAAATTTAACCTTAAATCCGCACCGTTTTGAGGACTGTTGGGATTTGTGGCACGCCCTGAAAATCCGAACCCGCCCATGCCGCCGAAAAAGCTTTCAAATATTTCGTTTAAATCGCCAAAACCCGCATCAAAAGGTCCTGATGTGTTAAAGCCCGCTTCTTTAAGCCCGTCTTCACCATATCTGTCATAAGTGGCACGTTTGTTATCATCCATTAATGTTTCATAAGCTTTGCCCAATTCTTTAAATTTTTCTTCCGCATCCGGCGCTTTATTTACATCCGGATGATACTGCCTCGCCTTTTTTCGGAATGCAGATTTTATTTCATCTTTTGTTGCATTCCTTTCTACACCTAATATTTCGTAAAAATCACTCATATTCCTCTAATCTTTCAACTAATGTTTATTTTACAGCTACAGATACCATTGAAGGTCTTATAACCTTATTTCCGAATTTGTAACCTTTTTGAAGTTCATTTATAATAGTATCTTCGGGATAATCTTCCGTTTGTGTCTGCATAACAGCTTCATGCAAATTAGGGTCAAATTTTTCGCCTATACTTTTAATTTGTTCTAAACCCAGCTTTGATAACGATTCATTTAACTGTTTATTAAGAATATAGAAGGTTTCCTTCATTTTATCAAGATTGTCTATTTTTTCAACCATATCAATGGCTCTGTCAAAATTATCGGCAACTTCAATAACCTTTTTAATGCAGTCTTCGGCGCCGTATTTTATAAGAGCTTCTCTTTCCTGCATTTGTCTTTTTCTGTAATTTTCAAAGTCGGCAGCAAGTCTTAAATATTGGTTATTAAGACTTTCCAAATCCTGCTTTAATTTATCTGCTTTTATTTCATCAGATTCCAAAATTTCGGAAGCTCCGGCTTTTTCTGCTTCATCTGCAGCTTCCGTAATTTCTTCTTCTGTTATGTTTTCTTCATTTTCTTGATTTTCATTCGCCATTGTTTTTTCTTCATCTCCTTTTTCATTTTTATTTGTTATAAAAGGATTACCTTTATTCATTTTATTTTCAAAAAAACTTTTCATATTTCCTCTGACTCTTTCTCTTATTATTATAAAATATCAATT
>JAJQHF010000055.1 GCA_021199975.1 Candidatus Gastranaerophilales bacterium | reverse complement strand
ACCTTAAACCGCTCGGACATCTCTCCTTATTTTAAATTTTATATAATAATACAATTTTTTCAATATAAAATTTTTAGTTTTTTACTTTTGAGGATAACGATATTTCCATTGCATTATCGACATTATAGAATAATTTTGAAGCGGAGATAAATTGTTTAGGGTTTGAGCTTACATAAAATTTAGGTTCAAAGGTTCTTTTGGTATTTAACAATTCACTATTTTTAAGGTCATTTATAATATACCGTACAAAACTATAGGCTGGATTTATAAATAAATTTGGTGGCGCAAATTGAGATAAAACATCTGTTAAGTAAGGATAGTGAGTGCAACCCAAAACAATTTTCTCAACCTTTTTTGAAAGCATTTCATCAACGTGTAATTTTATATTTTTAATACTTTTTTCATCGTCTTGAAGTTCATTTTCCACTATGTTTACCCATTCGGGGCATGCTGTTTCATATACTATGCAATTAGGGTTATATTTTTGAATTTCATTTTTATATGCGTGAGCATTTATTGTTGCATTTGTTGCAAAAACACCGATTTTTTTATAATTTTCATCAGCTATGCATTTAGAAACACTCTGTACGACAGGGTAAATTTTAAAATTGTAGTATGATTTTAGTGTTGCATATGCGGTTGCGGAAGTAGTATTACATGCCATTACAACAGCTTTGACATTCTTTGATTTAAAGAAATCAAAAATACTTTCCGTTATTTCTATAAGCTGTTCTTTCGTCTTATTTCCGTATGGAAGATTTAAAGTATCTCCAAAATAAATATAATCTTCATTTGGTAATAATTGAAAAAGCTGAGAGAAAACGCTTAATCCTCCGACTCCTGAATCAAATATACCAATTGGACAGTTATTCATGTCAATGCTCCAGTAAATAATTAACTATACCGTCCGCAATAGCTTGCGCTGATTCCATTTGTCTTGTTTCCGAGTTTAAGGCATTTCGTTCCTGTTCATTTGAAATAAATCCTAATTCCAAAAGAACTGCGGGCGCTTCAGTATGGTTTATAACATAAAATTTAGACTTAAACAAGCCTCTGTCTATAGCGTTAACATTTTCCATTAATTCTTTATGTATTACTTGAGCTACTTTATATCCGCTTTCTGTATAATAGTGGGTTTCTATTCCTTTAATTTCGGTTTTTACACTTGCATTTATATGGACACTTACAAAAATATCTGCATTATTGTTGTTTGATATTTGCACTCTGTTTTCAAGAGTCAAAGTTTTATCTGTTTCTCTTGTCATAATAATTTTATTTAATCCCATTTCTTGCAAGCATTCCCGAACTTTTAACGCAATTGCAAGTGTTAAGTCTTTTTCAAGCACATTACCTCTCAAAGCACCTGTATCATTACCTCCGTGACCAGGATCAATTATAATAACCTTATCTTTTATTTTATTTATTGCAGCTTGTTCAGACTTTGATACTTTTTTATCAATTTTCTTTGATTGAGATTTTATTTGCGCACGTTCCATTAAATTAGCAAAAGGATTTTCCTTCTTAACTTCTTTCTTTTGTTTTTTTTCTGTTTCTTTTTTAGGTGAAGGAATAACTTGTATTGATTCTTGAGAAGAAATTTTTTCCTGTTTTACCGATTTTTGAGTTCGGGCTTTTGTAAAAACAAATCGAAGCTGGGATGCGTTTAACGTTTCATAACAATCAACAAGAGTGGTTTTTTCTACAGGAAATGAAAGCATATAAATATTTGATGTGATTTTTTTTGCTTCAAATCCTGTTTTATTTTTGAGTGCTAATTCATTAAATGAATTTGTATCAAAATCAGTCAAATTATAAAAAAGAACGTTTAATTTTTCATTCTCTCTTTTTATTGAATAAATAATGGGCTTAGAAAATATAATATTTATTACATCTGTTGTTTCATTTACATTTTGTTCTTTAAAATATGAAAGTTCGCCTCTGACATGAGTTAAACTTACTCCTGAAAAAGTACTGCTGCCTGAAATTAAAAGAGTTTGCAGGTTAGTTGAATATATTGGTCTGTATTTTTCAGGTGTATTTGTTTTTATTACTATTCTTGCTTTTGAATGCTCAAATTGACCTATTTTAACTGTTTCCGTATCTGACAGTTTAAACTCTTTATCTCGTAAGTCTTGAGTTACAACAGTGTTAGGCAGATCGAAAACAACTCTTGACGGATCTGTCAGAATGAAAGGTTTTTCTATATTAATAACCCCAATTCCGCCAATTAAAAAGCTGCCGTTTCTGACTGCCGCATTTTCAAGAAAAAATCTTGATTTTAACCGTGCCTGTTTTTGCTCAATATTGGGTCTTACAAGCTGCTCATCATTTTCTTTAAATGCTTGTTGAACTTTATTAAATATTTCATCCGACTCTTCTTGCTTTTTTTCCTCGGGGATTATTACTGTTTTATCATAAAACTCTATTGCGCTTTCACTTGTTTCTTTATACGTTTGGGTTAAATACGACTGGATTGGGATTTCATTATTTAATTTAATTATTATGTTATTATTTATTTTTAAAATTTTTATTTGTGAAGTATCATAATTTGGCGAATTCCATATTACAACACGTACTATATTTGGATTTGTTGAATTTTGGGCTATTTTAACACTCTGCAATTTACTGTTTTTTAATTCGTATGACGTATTTTGAAATGTTAAAACAGCATTTTCAATATCAAAAAAGACTCTGTCCGGTTCAGATAATATCTTCTTTGTTATTTTTATGTCTTTTAACTCTTCATTGCCAAATGTACCTAGAAATATTATAGAATCTGAATTATCAAAGTTTATTGAATTGATTTTTAAAAGTTCTTCCGCATTTGCAGCAGGATAAATCTGCGCAATAAAATTAATTTGATGGGCATCAAACGGAAGAATTAATATTAATATGTATATAAAAATAAATACTAATAAGCGTTGTATCATATTATTAATAATAAACTTAATCAGCCTAATATCAAATTATTTAAGAAAAATAAACAAAAAAGACCTGATTAAATCAAGTCTTTTTTAATAATACTTAAAACTTAAAGGTTTATGAATCAATAGTTGGCTGAAGAGCATCGAGAACACTTGAGGTATCATCTTCAACCCCATCACTGTAATATAAGCTTGTACTTGTAGCTTTAAATGAATTATATTTCTTTTCCATTTCATATTCTTGACAATCATAGCTGAATTTTGTTATTTCATCACTTGTTACTCTGCCGTCGCCGTTTGCATCAATTTTATTAAAATATTGTAAAACGGTTGAATATAAGGTTGTATCTCCTGAACCTGATGCACATAAGGATTGAATTTCACTATATGTTAAACCTTGTGATTGCATAGTTGACATTACATTACTTAAATCATTACTTGTAATTTCTCCATCGCCGTCTTGATCTATAGAGGAAAAATTATTTGTTAAATATTGAACAAATGAGTAGTTTGAACCTAAACTTAATAATGTTGTACTTGAAAGATTTGATAAATCATCAAGTGAAATACCTTTTCCCGAAGAACTGCTGCTTAATAATGCAGAATAAGTACTTGTT
>JAJQHF010000190.1 GCA_021199975.1 Candidatus Gastranaerophilales bacterium | reverse complement strand
ATTGATATTAGTTCATGAAGCGGGGCATTTTTTAGCGGCAAAATCAGTAGGCATAAGGGTGGATAAATTCGGTTTCGGTTTGCCATTTGGTCCGACTTTGTTTTCAAAAAAAATCGGAGAAACGGAAATATTAATTCATGCTTTTTTACTTGGTGGTTACGTTTCATTTCCCGATGACGAAGAAGAATGCGATTTGCCTAAGGATTCAACTTTAAGATATTCAAATAAATCCGTAGGTCAAAGAGCGCTTGTTATTTCCGCAGGTGTTATATGTAATGTAATTCTTGCTTATTTCTTAATATTTTTTACGGGGCTTGTATGGAAGCATCTTCCTGATAATAAATACATAATTAAATTTGAGAAATTTGCGCCTTCTGCCGTTCAATCCATATTAGAGTCAGGAATACAGCAGGGTGATATTATATATGAAATCAACGGAACAAAAGTTGATTATCCCATGGCGGTAATAAAATATTTTGAACTGTCGAAAGAATATGACGGATTTGCCAAACAAAGTATTATTGAAAATAAATTACAAGAACTGAAAAAATTAAATCCTTCTTTAGCTGATGAAGATATTATTAAAGCTGGCACAAAGATAATTATTCCTCCGTTTTCAGATGAAGAATCCGTTTCTTTAACTGTGGATAATATACTCGGACTTGAAAAATATAAATCCACGGAAACACAGCTTTCTGATTTTCAGATAGATTTAAGAAACAAAATAAATTACCAGGAGGAATATATAACAGAAAATGATACATCTTTAATTGATATAGCGGCTGCCGTATCCGACACAAAAAAACCTGTTTATATTACATTGCTCAGAGATAATAACGAAATAAAACTGCCTTCCGTATACACGGGTAAAGACGGTAAGTTAGGAATTGAGCAAAGTTACAGCGAAAAATATACGGAAACTAAAAATCTTAAAGAGTTAATACCCGCAACAATACATTATGTTAATTATAATATCGGATTTATGGTATATACCCTCGGAAAATTATTTACCGGTAAAATTCCTATGAGTGAAATGAACGGAATTATAGCTATTACTAAAATCGGCACGGAAATAATTGCCTACAAAGGAATTTTTCAGGGGCTGCTGCTTACTGCAATGATATCTTTAAACCTTGCATTAATAAACATACTGCCTATACCCGCATTAGACGGAGGGCATTTGTTGTTTTTAATAATAGAAAAAATAACAGGCAAACCCGTAAGCAAGAAATTTGTTGAAGCATTAAGCAACTTCTTCTTCTATTTACTTATTGCTTTAATGATACTAATAATATATAACGATATTCATGCTTGGATTATAGGCAAAATCTGATAAACAAAAGCTTATTGACAATGAAATATGTACAAGGTAAACTTTTAAATGTAATATACATTATTATGTATTATTGTGTAGAAGGGTATTCCGCTTTAAATGCTGAAAGCTGCGGATGCCTCAAGTGAAAGGAATAAAAAATGTTCGCAATTATTGAAACAGGCGGCAAACAATATCAGGTGACGGAAGGACGCTACGTTGATGTTGAACTGCTTGAAGGTGAAGCAGATTCTAAAGTGGTTTTTGAAAACATTATCATGCTTGTAAACGGCAAAAAATCAAAAGTAGGTCAGCCTTATGTAAAAAATGCAAGCGTTGAAGGTACTGTTGTTAAAAACGATAAGACAAAAAAAGTTATTGTCTACAAACAAAGAGCAAAAAAAGGCTACAGAAAAAAACAAGGACACAGACAAAACTATACTAGAGTTATGATTAATAAAATCAGAACTTCTGCAAAAAGTAAATCTGATTCTGCTGTAGAAACTGCTGAAGAATAAATTAAGGAGAATAAACAATGGCACATAAGAAGGGCGGCGGCTCAACAAAAAACGGCCGTGACAGTAAAAGTAAAAGATTAGGCGTAAAAAAATTCGGCGGTGAAGCTGTTATTGCAGGCAACATTATTGTTCGCCAAAAAGGCACGGGTATTCACCCCGGGAATAACGTCGGAATGGGTAAAGATTATACCTTGTTCTCATTAATCGACGGAGTCGTGAAATTTGAACCTCACAGACGTGACAGAAAACAAGTAAGTGTTTACGCTGTATAATTGGGTCTTTAAAAAAGAAAAGGACAGCTTCTTTGGTTGTTCTTTTCTTTTTTTGCATAATATTCAATGACATTGAGGTATTAATGAATAGTTCAGGTTGTGTTTTTCTTGAATTCGGAATAAATTTTGATTTAAATATGGTTTCTGATTGCTGTATATCCCATAATGACGGCAGGGGGCTGCCTGTTTTGATAGAAAATTATACAGGCGGAATGATTAATTGGGAAGCATTATTTGATAAAAAAGCAAAAAGAATTTGCCGCCAACAAGAAAAAACAATCTATGAGTGCGAAGGCTGCTACCATTTAGGTGAATACAGTTTTTCAAAAGAACGAAAAATTTCAGAATTTCATTTTTCACACTGCCGTTTATGCAATGCCCGCTGTATCTATTGCTCGGATGAATATAGCGGTATAAATCGTAATTATAATACGTATCCTGTTATAAAAGATTTAATTGAAAAAGGATTTTATAAATCGGGAGGAGAAGCAACTTTTCAGGGCGGTGAGCCTACTATTATGCAAAACTTTGATGAACTTATTCAGCTTTTTACCGAAAACGGAACAACCGTAAGAGTTCATACAAGCGGAATTAAATACAGCCCTACAGTGGAAGAAGCTCTTAAAAGAAATAAAGGCTCCGTAGTTATTTCAATCGATTGCGGCAGCAGAGATACTTATAAGAAAATTAAACAAGTGGATTGTTTCTCTAATGTTACTGAAACTATCAGAAAATATTCTTCCTCTAACCCTGATAATGTAATTTTAAAATATATTATAATCCCCGGAGTAAATGATAATATAAAAGAAATCGATAAGTTTTTTAATTTAGCTTCAAAATATAATATTAAAAAAATAGCGCTTGATTTAGAAGTTCAATATGCAAGAAAATATGAAAACCGTAATGTTTCTCCTCATGTATTTTTATTAGCGGATTACTTTGAATATAAGGCTGAAAAGTTAAATATGGAGTTACTTATATACAGTTTTATTTCTTATGTTCTGAAAAACAGAAAAATTAAAAAATCCAAAACTGTCAAAAATAAATTTATTCACAGTTTATATATAAATGTTCTAACCGACAAGAGTAAAAATCTGGTTTATGAAAGATAATTTTTTGGTTTTTCCGCATCCTCTTTTTGTAAAAACATGTTAATTTACTTATTGCAGTTGACATATTTAGAGTTAAAATATAAAATGGATTACTGTCTTAGCAGCCGGATAAATGGCTGTTGGAATATCAGAGAAAAAGATTTAATAATAAAATAAACTTTTTTATAAATCAAAGAGATATAGGATTATTTTTTATATATGATAAATACAGTTTTAAAGAATGAAATTAAAGATAAATTATCTTCTGAAAATTTTATAAATGAAATATATCTTCTTCCAAAATGGGAAAAAATAAATTCCTTTTCTATTAAGGAAAATTATTTTTTCTTAAAAAAGAAAATAAC
>JAJQHF010000107.1 GCA_021199975.1 Candidatus Gastranaerophilales bacterium | reverse complement strand
CGGAATTATCTGAAATTACAATAAAAAAACGAAAAGAAATTGATAAATGGCCCGGGCAAATTTTACAGGCGGAGGGTCAGCTTGCATCATCTGTTAACACACAATATGACGACAGCTCAGCCGTTATAGGTTCAAATTTGCCTTATGCTGCAATTCATCAACTCGGAGGGAAAGCAGGAAAAAACAAAAAAGTAACAATTCCTGCAAGACCCTATTTAAAATTAACTGATGATGATTTTGATGAGATTTTAGATACAACAGAAAATTATTTAAAGGACTAATCATTACATTTTCAGCTATTTTATCGTCCTTTGTTGCCCGAAAATATTAGAGGGTAATAAAAGAAAGGAGAGCAAAATGACTACAGTAGAACCCATTAGAAACAAAAAAGATGTCGAGCGTGTTGAAAGATATCTTAGAAAACAAAGTGCAAGAGACCATTTGCTTTTTGTATTTGGCACAAATTGCGGACTTAGAATTTCAGACATTGTTGCGCTAAATGTAGGCGATGTAAGAAACAAAAATTATGTTCAAATCGTAGAAAGAAAAACCGGCAAATTCAAAAAATTTCCCTTAAATGACAAGCTTAAAAACTTAATTACAGATTTTGTTAAAGGCAAAAAAGATAAAGAACCTTTATTTAAATCTCTTTGGGGCAAAAGGTACAATAGAATTACTGCATATTATATGATTAGAGATGCTTGTAAAAATGCGGGACTTGAAGAAAAAATCGGTACACATTCTATGCGAAAAACTTTTGGATATCATCATTATCAGAAATTTAAAGATGTTGTGCTTCTGCAAAAAATATTTAATCATTCAAGTCCTCAAATAACGTTAAGGTACATAGGAATTGAGCAAGACCAAATTGATTACAGTTACAACAACTTTGTTTTATAGACTAAAACACTCTCTAGTAAAGGATTTGCATTACATTTTATATGGATTACAAAATATCCATTTTGTATATTTTAAAACTCAAAAATCTTAAAATTTGCTATTATGATTGAATTTCACGTTTTTTAAATTCAACTTTCAAAACTTAATGTAGCAGATAGTTTTTACAAAAACAATTACTCAAGTGGCTAATATTTCGGCATAAAAAATTTGCATTACTTATTGGATAAAAAGTAATCCGATAAAGCATTTAAGGAACCGTAATGTATAGACATAAAGCCATAATGACAGATAGGCGACACCAAATATTGATATTAATTGCAAAAGGTTATAACAATAAACAGATTGCCAAAAAAATGGGATTAACATTGTGTAATACGAAACTGCAAAAATGGCGTTTATATTGTTATCTTGGCGATATTCACACATCAATTGATGCTGTTTATATGGGCTTACAAATGGGTTTACTAAAAGATAGCGACTTGGCAGAGCCAATCAGAGAGGAAATTTATGAGTCAAATAATGAAGAACAGATGTGTTGTTGTATTTGAAGTAAGCGGAACTTCTATTGGAACATATCGCCCTATGCAGAAAAAATTCCATAGCCTGCAAAAACTACTAGAACCATATAGAATGCAATATCAAAAAGCAAAAACATTTAGAAGTAATTATAGAATAGTATTAAAACAAGAAAAAGTAAGAATGGGAACATATAAAGTCCCAAAAGAAATATTTGAAAAAATTAAGTCTGAAATAGAACAATATCAATCTTTTGGCACGCCATCTAAAAAAGTTCGATGTATTGAAACAGGAACTGTTTTTCAAAGTGCAAGAGAAGCATCTTATTGGATTGAATTTGTAAGAGAAATATATTATTGCAATCAAGATTTAATCAAACAATGCTGCCGTGGTAAACAAAAGACTTCATACGGTTATCATTGGGAATTTGTTAAAGAATAAATGCTTAGCAGATACGAGACTTACGATACAATAAGAATTTATATATAACAATTTATCTATCAAATGAATATTGCAATTTGATTAATATCCAATTTAAAACTTTCCCCGCTTATTGTAGACCTAATATATTACAGATTTATTTCACTCTAAATTTTTGTGCAAAGGTGAACCTAACCTTATGCGGCAATTCATCAACTCGGCGGTCAAGCAGGGAAAAGTAAAAAAGTAACAATTCCTGCAAGACCCTATTTACAGCTGACTGATGATGATTTTGAGGAAATTATTTATTCCATAGAGCAATTTTTAAAGTTTAGCTAAAAATTATTATTAATATGGAATTACACTCTCAACTTAAACTCATCCCAATTTTTGACGGGTTCTTCATAGAATTGAACATTATCTTCAAGGGCTCTAAAGTGCGCGCAGCCACAATGGATTTTTAATTTTTCAGGTGTTCTTAAATCAAAAAGGCTTGTTGTACCTTTGGTTTCAAGTACAAAATACAATTTTTCCCAGCCATCTTTTTCTAAAAATACCGCCCAATCAGGATTGTAGCTGCCGATTGGTGTTTCGATTTTAAAACGATTTGGAATTTTGAAAAACATTTTTACATTCGGATCATTGTCAAGGCTTTTTGCGAATTTACTTTCAACCATGCTGTCATAAATCAAATAATCATAAACACTATGCTCAACTGGAATAGCATTGCGGTCAAGGTTTGCAAGAAGTTCAGAGCTGTCAAAAATCTCTTGAACATAGTATTCTTCCCCTGCAAGTTTAACATACTTAATCCCGTCTATTGCAAGTGAGTGACGGTTATTTGCAATAATTTCCAACGCTTTTTCATAAAACCCCTGCGGGTTATTTATAAAATCGCTAATTCTGCCGCTTTCGGTTAAAATCCTAATTACATCGTTTCTTTTTAAGAGCGTTTCTGCAGCAATAAGCCTTACAATATCCGGCATAAATTCATACACTCCGGCAATATCAAGTGATTTTGAATGTTTTTCTGTTAAATAAACTCCTGAGTTTTCCAATCCGATTTCTGCCGTGGCTGACACCAGTTTTGCTTTTGGAATCGGCGGCATATCTTTTAATTCTCTAACACAATTTTTGATTAAAGTTTCTGAATCAAAATTTACCCTGTAGGTCGTTTTTTGCTTAATTTTATCCCAAAGCTCATTAAATTCAGGTGATAAAATCACCTGTTTTTTAAGTTTAACCGCAACCTCTTTATTTGCATCACGCAATACAGGACGGTTGTCTGCTTTTTGAACAGCCTGCATAATCGCCCTTTGAGCCGCTTTTGAATAGCGTTCTTTAAGGTCAAGTTTTCCTGCTGCAAACTGTGCTTTCATTGTGTCCTTAATTTTGCCCTCTTTTGTGATGTAATTTTTCTCTTTTAACTCCTCCATAATTTCCGTTGCTTCTTCATGAGAAAAACTTTTTTCTTCAATAATCGTTTCAGTGCATTTTATTTCTTTGATTCTTTCATAGGTAACAGGTTCAGCCTGTCTAATCATTTTTTTAACTTCCTGTTTTAGGGGTTCGGCAATTTTCGGAAGTGTGATTTTTTCAATATCTATATCTTGATTTACATTACCCTGATTATCAAGAATACCCTCAACCATCAGTTTCCCGAAAACATCTGCGGCATCCGCTTCATCCATTTGGTGTTCAATCTCTGTTTTTTCTTCATAAGTTAAATCCATTAACGCACTTAATTGCAAAACTCCAAACTTCATGCCGGTT
>JAJQHF010000024.1 GCA_021199975.1 Candidatus Gastranaerophilales bacterium | reverse complement strand
CTGTTTTTAAAATAAAGACTGAACTATTTTACAGCGTCTTTAAATTTTTTACCGGCAGAGAAAGCAGGAACTGTTTTAGCTGCAATTTTAATAGCTGCACCTGTTTGAGGGTTGCGGCCTGTTCTTGCTTTTCTTTTGCGAGCTTCAAAAGTACCAAAACCAACTAAGGTAACTTTCTTACCTTTTGCAACTGATTTTTGTACAGTGTCAATTGTTGCACTTAAAACATCTGCTGCTGCTTTTTGTGATACTTTTGCTTTTTTAGCAACTTCTTTTACTAATTCTTCTTTGTTCATGAGAACCTCCTCTTATATTACAAGATTTATTATACTTATATTTCAAGTTTTGGCAATAGTTTTAATTATTTTTTTTGAATAAATACTTAATTTTTGAGTGATAAATTGAAAATGTGAGCATTATGACGGCGGCGAGGAGCCAGCGTCATAATGCGACACTAGATTAGATTTTAATTCTGCTCTATCGTAAAAATTACAATTTCCGCAGGCTTCATTTTCGCCGTAAAGGTTGATTTTACAAAAGTTTTATCATTTTTATCTTTTACAAACGTTATTTTTGATTTTTTGTTAATATTTTTTACTTTTACATTAATGTCTTCCGAATTAACTAAATTTCTGTTAATTATTACAACAACTGATTTTTTATCGTAGGTTCTTTGATATGCAAAGATTTTATTATTATCAGAATTTAATCTTTCAAAACTACCTTTTGTTATTACATCCTGATAATTTTTCCTTAAATTTATTGCAATTTTGTGTTCATCACTCAGTATAGTGCTGTCACTTCCCGGTTTTCGTGAAAAATTAAAGATATCTATTTGACCTTGATGGACATAGTAATAATTATCATCAGTTTGAGTTTCGGAAGCTCGTTTATTTGAGTAATCATAAATATAATCATCTGCCTGCAAAAAACCGTCCACATAATATGGATTTAAAGGCAGCGTAGCATTCAGCCATATTATTATTTTGGCATAATTTTCACCACCGACAATAAGAGGGCTGACTTCATCATGGGTTTCAAAGCTTCCTATTACGGATTTTTTGTCTGTGTATTTTTTTAATAATTTTTGTTTACTTACAACTGCATTTTCAAGCTCGTCCATTGTTTTCCAATTTTTTAACTCGAAATAATCACCGTAATATCCGTCAAAACCTGCCTCAAGAAGTTTTTTATAATCAGTAAAATATGCTTTATCCGAGGCGGGTTCTTTCCAGCTTTCAGAGGCTTCCGCAAGAAACATAAAATCTTCTTTTTTACTTCTGGCATACTTTATTAATTCATACCAAAAAATATAAGGCTTTATTGTTGCAACGTCAGCTCTGATACCGTCAATCCCCATATCAATCATGTTATTAATAAAAATTTTGTGAAGCATAAAAATATCCGAATGTAAGAGTTTTTCATTATCGGGGACATTAAATAATCTTACATCCAGCCAATCAGCAGGTACATATGGTGCGCCGTCAGCATCTAATACAAATAAGTCGGGTTTATTTATAAATAAATCATAAGCACCGCAGCTTGGAAGATCTGCAATTACTTTTATTCCTCTTTTATGACATTCATTAATAAATTGTTTCGCCTGTTCTTTTATTGATAATTCACTATTTACATCCGAAAGCTGTAAATTTAATTTTGTAAAATCAGATAAGGCATATAATGAGCCTGCTGTTCCGAGTGCTTTAATTTTTCCTGTCGGTGTTATAGGTAAAAGGTGAATTGTATTAATTCCCAGCTCTTTTAATTCGTCAAGTCTCTCTATTGCATTTATAAAAGAACCTGATGTTTCTCCCATTGTCGGTTCTATTATTCCGTTTCCGTTTTTATCATCGGCATTAAAAGTTCTTAAATTAATTGAATACATTATGGCTTCATTATTTTGAAACATTTCTCTCAGGCTTTTATCATAAGTTTGTTCCGTTTCCGCCAATGCAGTTGTATTCATAAACAGAATTAAAGCAGTAAAGTATATAAGTGTTTTTATATTCATAAAATCCCCCGTCTTTTTATAAAAGTATAACATAATGACAGGAACAATTTTATTAAATGAGTTGTGACATTATGTTTTATTTGTCATATAATTAAATTAATTTTTAGATATTGAGGAATTTATGAAGGAAAAACTTGAATTAATATTAAAAAATGCACTTGATGAAATCAACAAGGCTGAATCTCTGCAAAGTTTAGAAGAGGTTAAAGTTAAGTATTTAAGCCGCAAAGGCGAGTTAAATTCAATAAAAAAGAATTTAAAGGATTTATCTGATGAAGATAAAAGAATAGTCGGAGCTTTTGCTAATAATGTTTCAAATCAGCTTGAAGAAATTCTTGATAAAAAAAGCGCTGAATTATATAAAGCAGAACTAAATATAAAATTGAATGCTGAAAAAATAGATATTACACTGCCTTCCGATTTTAGACCGCAAGGCAAGGTACATCCTTTAACCGATACAATAAATGAAATTGTTGAAATATTTCAAGGACTCGGTTTTTCTGTTATGCCGTCTGAGTATAGTCCGGAAGTTGAAACGGAATATATAAATTTTGATATGCTCAATTTTCCTCCAAATCATCCGGCAAAAGACATGCAAGACACTTTTTATACAAAAACAGCGCCTAATGTTATATTAAGAAGCCAAACCTCAGGCGCTCAAATCAGACAAATGCTTAATCAAGCACCTCCCGTCAGGGTTATATCTCCCGGCAGAGTTTACAGATGCGAGTCTGTAAGCGCAAGAAAAAATAATTTATTTCATCAAATAGAAGGACTTTTAGTTGATAAAGATATTACATTTGGTGATTTAAAAGGAATTTTAAACGAATTTGTAAGAATATATTTCGGTTCTGCAAGACCCACAAGATTTAGAGCAAGTTATTTCCCGTTCACAGAGCCGAGTGCGGAAGTGGATGTACAATGTATAATGTGCGGCGGAAGCGGTTGCAGAACATGTTCTAATACAGGCTGGTTAGAAGTTTTAGGCTCTGGCATGGTTCACGCTAATGTTTTAAGGAATGTAGGTATAGATCCTGAAATATATTCCGGTTTCGCTTTTGGTATGGGAGTTGAAAGACTTGCCATGCTCAAATATGCAATAAATGATATTAGATTATTTTTTAACAATGATACAAGATTTTTGAAACAATTCTGATATGCTTGCAAAACGAATAATACCTTGTTTAGATGTAAAAGACGGGCAGACTGTAAAGGGTGTCAATTTTGAAAATTTACGATATGCAGGTGACCCTGTTGAACTTGCAAAAAAATATTCTGAAGATGGCGCCGACGAGCTTGTTTTTTTAGATATAACCGCAACAAATGAAGGACGAAAAACTACCATTGATATGGTTAGAAAAGTTGCAAAACAAGTTTTTATTCCTTTTACAGTTGGCGGCGGAATAAAATCTATTGATGATATGAAGGCTCTGTTACTTGCGGGTGCTGATAAAGTTGCAATTAATTCAGCTGCTGTAAAAAATCCTGATTTAATTAAAACATCTTCATCTTATTTCGGTTCTCAATGCATTGTTGCTGCTGTTGATGCAAAAAGACCGGACGGGGATTTCTATGTATTTATTAATGCAGGAACATTGAATA
>JAJQHF010000246.1 GCA_021199975.1 Candidatus Gastranaerophilales bacterium | reverse complement strand
CCGCAAAACCGTGTAACTGAATTTTATTATTTAAGGGAGTAATTGCAGGATTTTTAGCCGTAAGTTTTTTAGATATATTAAACCCTGCAAACTTAGGATTATATTCTAACCTTGTTTTATCCTGTGAAATAATTGAGTAACTGAAATCAAGAATATTTTGAGTAGAGCGGTTATTTTCATTTAAACATATAACTTTAGTATCGGGAAATAAAGTTAAAAACTTTTCTAAAGTATCGGTTTTTGCGCCCTGAAACTCGTATATTATTTGATCATCATCTCCTACCACAAAAATATTTCTGCTTTTTGCACCGTGAGCCAATTCAAACAGAATTTTATTTTGAGAATAATTAGTGTCCTGATACTCATCCACAAGAAAATATTTAAATTTTGATGAAACTTTTTTTAAAAGCTCCTCATTTACATCAAAAACGTTAATAACCATGTTAATCATGTCATTAAAATCAATAAAATTGTTCTGTTTTAGTTTTATATCGTATTTTTCATATATTTCCCAGGTTTCTTCCGCTTTACCGATTTTACGTTTATGCGATTCAAAAGAGTTTAAAAAAGTTTTTACAAGTTTCCCTTTTTGTTCTCTTTCTGCATATTCCGCCTGTAATTCTTCCATTTTTCCCTGCCATTCTGGGTGGGTATGAAGGGTATTAAAATATTCATCTTTTGTAACCATGTTAGATTTTATTTCATCGACAGATTTTAATAATTCAGGAATAAAGTAATAATAATCGCCCCATTTTGTGCGGTATATTTGGGGTTTAAAATCATCCAAAACCTCCTGCATAATTGTTCGTTTTGTAACTTCATCAACAAGACAGACTCCTTCAAGAAGTTCAAATTCATTAGGATATTGCTTTATAATTTCATTGCAAAAGGCGTGATATGTATTAACGGTAACGGAGGCGGCAATTGTTCCTATCTCTTTAACAAGACGTGCTTTCATTTCGTTTGCGGCAGCTTCCGAATAAGTCAGGCATAATATAGAGGAGGGAGAAATATTATTTGAAAGCATATATTTTATTCGTTGAATAATAGTAAAAGTTTTGCCTGTGCCGGGACCTGCCAGAACCATAACCGGTCCCTCCAATGTATGTATACATTCTGATTGTTTTGTATTCGGAATGATATTTGATTTTAAATTATTCATTATATTTTATTATCCCCAAACATTATGATTTATTTTGTTTTTTCCAATTTTTTATTTGTTCAAGCCTTAGCTTAAATTTAGCTTCAAATCCCTGTTCCGTAGGCTTATAATATTCTCTGCCGATAAGAGAATCTGGGAGGCATTGCATAGTTGTAAGTTTGTCTTCAAAATCATGAGCATACTGATAACCTTTCCCGTAATTCAGTTCTTTCATTAACTTAGTGGGTGCATTTCTTATTACAAGAGGGACAGGCTCCGATAATCGGTTAACGGCATCACTTTTTGCGGAATAATAAGCAGCCTCCATTGCATTAGATTTTGGCGCTAAAGACATGTAAATTACAGCTTGGGTAAGATGAACACTGCACTCCGGCATTCCTATAAAATGACATGCCTGATAAGCGGCAACCGCTGTTTCAAGCGCACGAGGATCGGCAAGACCTACATCTTCACTTGCAAAACGGGTTACACGTCTTGCAATATATAAAGGATCTTCTCCTGCTTCAAGCATTCTTGCAAGCCAATATACAGCCGCATCAGGATCAGAATTACGCATGGATTTATGCAATGCCGAAATTAAATTATAATGTTCTTCTCCTTTTTTATCATATAGCAAGGATTTTTTAGAAATACATTGTTCTAGCATTTCATCTGTTATTGTAATTTTATCTCCAGCGGTTTCTGAATTAAGAATAAGCATTTCAAGTGTAGAGAGGGCATTTCTTGCATCTCCGTTTGAAAAATTAGCAATAGCTTCAAGCATTTCAGAGGGGATTTCCACATTTAAACCGCCAAATCCCCGTTTATCTTTTAATGCACGATTAAGTAAAGTAACAATATCTTCGGGCTTTAAAGCCTGCAATACAAAAACTTTACATCTTGATAAAAGAGCGCTGTTTACCTCAAAAGAAGGATTTTCGGTAGTTGCCCCGATTAAAATAATGCTTCCTTTTTCAACAAACGGAAGAAATGCATCCTGCTGGGCTTTATTAAAGCGGTGAATTTCATCCACAAAAACAATAGTTCTTTCGCCCAAACGCCTATTATTTTCAGCTTCTTGCATTACGGTTCTTATTTCTTTTATTCCGCTTGTGACGGCTGAAAAATCTATAAAAGCTGATTTGGTTCTGTTTGCTATAATTCCTGCAAGTGTTGTTTTACCGACACCCGGAGGTCCCCAAAAAATCATGGAGGATATTTGGTCATTCTCTATTAATCTGCGCAAAACTCTTCCTTCCCCTAAAAGGTGAGATTGTCCTATGTATTCATCTAAATTGCGGGGGCGGAGTTTTGCCGCCAATGGCTGAGGTACGTTATTTTCAAAAAGCGCCGCTTGTTTCAATTAAAAATCTCCCTTGCTTTGTTATATTATACCAAATTCAAGGAATTTTATTTATACAATTCGTGATTTTTTCATAAACAAACTTAATATTATCCGGTTTAGCTATTTCTTTTAGCAATGATTATATGTTATAAATATTTTGGGTTAGTAATCGGGACAGGACATGCAGGAATTCGCAATTTTATTTATTTTTACCGTTTTTTCCGTTTTATTGGCTTTATTTATGATTGTTTTGTCCGTTCTTTCAGCACCAAAATCAGAAAACGAAGGCAGAAGAAGTATCTACGAATGCGGCTTAAATATTAAAACCGATTCAAGAATAAAATTTCAAATGCAGTTTTTTGTATATGCTGTTTTGTTCTTGATATTTGATATTGAAACAATCTTTATTTTTCCTTTTGCAATAAGTTTTAATTATTTAGGGATGTTTGTATTTGCGGAAATTATAATTTTTATTGCTCTGCTGCTCTTAGGGTTAATTTATGCAATAAAAACAAGGATGTTAAGGTTCAGATAATGAATATAATTTTATCTTCCATAGATGCAATAACAAATTGGGCAAGAGCAAATTCATTGTGGCCGCTTACTTTTGCAACATCGTGCTGCGGAATTGAAATGATGTGTGTTTCCGCTTCCGATTATGATATAGCAAGATTCGGCTCAGAGGTATTCAGAGCCTCTCCAAGACAGGCGGATTTATTAATAATAGCAGGAACAATAACCCATAAAATGGCGCCTGTTCTTATGAGACTTTATGAACAAATGCCCGAACCGAAGTATGTTATTGCAATGGGGGCTTGTGCCTGCACAGGGGGAATGTTTAAAAATGACTCTTATTCCGTTGTTTACGGGGCAGATAAGATAATTCCCGTAGATATATATCTTCCGATGTGTCCGCCCAAACCCGAAGCTTTGATTGATGCAATAATAAAATTACAATCGGAAATCAAAAAAGAATTTTTAGCTGACAGAAAAGAACGTATTTCTAATCATAAACCGCTTTTAAAGTTGAAGGATAATTCGGATATATTAGTAAAAGAAGATGATGTTCAAATCTATAAAATGGGGATTTAATTGTGTTTGACGATTTAAAAGAAAAATTTGAAACAGAAAAAGAAAATATAATTC
>JAJQHF010000012.1 GCA_021199975.1 Candidatus Gastranaerophilales bacterium | reverse complement strand
AAGGTATAAAGCTTTTTATATAAATTGTTCATTACCTATTCCAAGATTATCTCAATAAAAATTATATCATATATATAAAAAATTATTAGTTCGTATAAAAAAGTTACAAATCAAATCCAGCCATGCAGAAAGTTTCTTATATAAAGGTAATACTAAATTTTAATTATCCACAAAAAGAGAGGAAACAATTTGTTTCCTCTTTTTAAATATATTTTTAAAATTTTTAGCCAAGTCCTCTGTAATTTGGAGTAGCTCTGTCGATTCCGTCTGCTTCTGCCTCTTCGACAGCTTCTAATTGCGATTGAACTGCTGTTACTTCCGTATCCAGTTGTTTTACTTCCATTTCTATTGCATTTTCTTTTACGGATACTTCGTATATTTCATTATTTATTGCATCTAATTCTTGCTCATATTCTGCTTCTTTTGCATTAATTTCAGCATTTATGGAGTCTCTTTCATCAGTACCGTCAGCTGATGACAATTGTTCATATAAGTCTGCCAATTCACCTGATTGCGAAGAACTCATACTTGTTAACTGCTGCTGCAGGCTCAATGTTTGTGTCGCCAAATTATATTGCTCGTTTGACCTTTGTGTTTGCTGCAACTCCAAACAATTTAGTTCACCATCAAGAACTATCTTCCTCTGTGCAAATAATGCATAGCCCATCGCTCTATTTCCCCGTCTTTTTTTCTCTTATATACATGAAAACATTTTACTTAAAATTCATGCCTTTTTTAATCAATTTTGTTAAGTTTTGTTAAATTTCCAAAGAAAACAAATATTTATTATGGCTTAAACATTGCGAACAATAAGGGGTTTCAAGATAATTTGTTTTGGAATAATCATTAAAATCAGAACCGCATCTTCCTCTGTTATCACTTGATAATAACGGACAGGAGAAAACACCGTTTATAGTTAACGTTCTACTTTTTGCACATTCAATATGTAAATTTTCGGAATTTTTTTTATCTTGAATTTCAATATATTTATCTTTTTGCATTAAAGGTATAATCTTAAAATTTATATCAGTTGTTTCAAAATTAAAGGATAAACAAAGCTCTTTAAACTTAGATTTTAATTCATCTTCAGGAAGTGAATAATGATTAACTATGGCAAGGATAGGATTAAAATCATATTTAATAAGACTTTGCAGGGCATGGATTGCTTTTCGGTAAGAACCTCTTCCTCTTATTTCATCATTTTCTTTTTCTATATAATGATCTATACTAATCATAAATATTATTTCATTTCCGAGGTTGTTTTCTTCTTCAACTTTTCTTAAAAATCTTGCCTTTTTATCATTTATATTTAATGCGTTTGTGTGGATTATTACAGAGGAATATTTTAAACAAAGTCTGAGTATATGGTTAAAATCTGGATGCAGCATAGGTTCTGCACCTGTTAAATGAATATATTTCAAATCTTTGCGTTCAATTAAAGAAAGCGATTGTTTAATCTTTTCAATAGGAATAAAATCTTTTATTTTTTTATCGTTAAATTCAATATAACAGTGTTTACAACGAAGGTTACAATTTTGAGATGTCATTTCAATAAATAATGATTCTAATTTTGACATAGATACGCAGGGCGCTTTAATAATAGTTTTGTTCATATATAATCCTCTTTTCTTTATGAATATTTTTATCATTCAAAATTTAAATCATAAATTAGACATGTGTATATAATCTCAGCCCAAATTTCTAATGTTAAAGGAGGATATTTCTAAAGCTTTGATTTTTAATACCGATAAACTCTAATAAGGAGGTAAAAATGGCAAAAATTATTGAAAATTCGAGAGGAAGAAGAAATATCAGATTAAATACAGAGGACATAATAAATATCGTGAGGGAATATCAAAATATAAGCACAGGCTGCAAAGACTATGAAGAAATAAGAATCAAATTAAATAATTTTCAATTATACATTCCGGAAGATTTATTTTAAAAAAATATACCCGCACGGGTGATTTAGTTTATACTTACATAGTGTAATGTTTATTCAAAAAGGAGAGGAAGAAAAATGAAAAACATTATTTCTATATTGTTAATACTGATTATCCCCGTGGGTGTATACTTAATTATGAGCGCTAATTCAAAAATGTCAGGGGCAATGGCTAGAGATAATAATAAACCCAGCCTGCTTATTTTTACATCTTCAATGTGTTTAGACTGCAAAAAAATAAAAAGTGTAATAAAAGAAGTAGAAGGAGATTATACGGGCAAAATAAACTTTATACAAATTAATGCACTTGAAAAGAATAGAAAAGTTCAGGAAAATATAAAAAAATATCACGTTGTTTTAGTTCCTACTTTAATTTTTCTTGATAACAACGGAAATCAAACAAATAAAATTGAAGGCTTTATTCCTAAAGAAGAATTAATAGGAGAGCTGGAGGAAGCAATAAATGGATAATATTGTCCAAATGTTTTCTCTATATTCCTCGGGAAACGGGTTTGTATTGCCCTTATTACTTATAATTGCTTTTTTGGCAGGAATAATAACTTCACTATCTCCTTGCAGTTTAGGGATACTTCCTCTTATTATAGGCTATGTCGGAGGATATTCAAAAGCAGGAAATAAAAAGCTTTTAATACAAATGCTTTCTTTTTCATTCGGACTTTCTCTTGTGTTGAGTATAATAGGTGTTTTATGTGCAATAACGGGCAGAGCATTTACAAGTTTTGCTTCTCCTGTTGTTATATTAGTATTTGCTTCAATTATAATTATATTAGGTTTAAATCTTGTTGGTGTTTTGGATATAAATTTTCCGGCTATTGTTAAAAAAATGCCTCAAAACAGAACTGGCAGCTTATTTTTATTTCCGTTTTTAGTGGGAATGTTTTTTGCTCTTGCTTCAAGCCCTTGTTCTTCTCCAATTCTTGCGAGTATAATGGCTGTTGCAACAATCTCAAGCAGTATAATGTTTTCAATTGCACTTTTGTTTTCTTTTGCAATAGGACAATGTCTTATCATTATAATATTTGCAATATTTACATCCACACTTAAACACATGAATAAACTTGCCAAATATACATCAATACTGATGAAGGCAAGCGGAGTACTTTTAATTTTGACAGGTTTAGGTATATATTATTCAATATTTAGCAATATTGATTAACAAAATTTTTACGCATTAATATAAAGGTTATTAGAAAGGACTTTTTGAGTTTTGTTTTTACCTAATATATTAAAATGATTTTTTCCAAATTCATCTTTTGTTCTTACTGCAAAAAGTTTATCTGAGAATAGAGAATGTATTTCCGTTTCTTTTATACCATCTTTAATTGTTGCGCCTATAAATTTAGAATTCTTATTTTTATCCGTAATAGAATCTAAAGACGATAAAATATCTAATTTTGCAGTATCAGGAGAAACAACTTCCAAACTTGACTGTTTAACGATGGGCGAAGAAATAATGTTTCTGTTAAAATTACCCTCCGAATTTGCTTTATGAATAACACAAGTATAATTTTTACCTTTTAAACCATTACCTTTTAATTTATCCTGAAATAAAAAGCCAACTGCCGAAACTTTCATAACACCTCGCCTTCACATTTCTATTTCTCTCTTACACACATGTATAATAAATCAATTTTTACAATTTGTCTATACTTTTTTTTGAAAAAATTACGATTTTTGATAAAAATTTTATCAAAATTGCAATTTTTCATGTTAGTTT
>JAJQHF010000052.1 GCA_021199975.1 Candidatus Gastranaerophilales bacterium | reverse complement strand
ATAAGAGTCTGTGTTACTATTTTATCTAAATTTATCAATTTTGAGATTTTAGAAGCTTTAGACCATACGTAAAATACTTCAAAAAGAAAGGAAAATAAATATGTCAAACGGAGCCGGATTGCTTAAATGTGGTCATTGGGAAGAAGGAGGTTATTACATTAATCCTAATAATGTTACTGCAATTCAACCAAATAATAAACGGAGTTGTAATGTAACTCTGAAGGACGTAATTGAGGATTATGATGGAAGACAGGAATCACTAAGAGTATTGGATTTTGATTGCATTTCTGATAAATTTGCTGATGCTATGATAAAAGCCCAAAATACAGGTGAAATAGTTGATATATATGCATAAAAAAGAAGTATATAAAAAATAACAGAATAATTATTTAATTTAATTCTGTTATTTTCTTGCGTGTTATTAGTGCGATGAAATTACATGTTGCAGCATTATGCGCTTTTGTTATAATCTAATTATAATATAATATATTAAAAAAGTACTTTTTTTCACAGTATTATGCTTATTCTCGTGTTTCTCTTGTATCAAATATCTAATGTATATGCTATTGTACCCGTTGATATATGTAATTTATGTTCATCAGAGATTAATGTGCTATAATAAATAAGTCAAAAATAAAATATAAGAGGATATATATATGAAAAGGGAATTTATTTTTATAGGTCCGCCCGGAAGCGGCAAGGGAACACAAACTAAAATGCTGTCTAAAGATTTTAACCTCCCTCATATTGATACAGGTTCTTTACTAAGAGAAGAAGTATCGTCAGGCAGTGAAGAAGGAAAGCTTGCGGACAGTTTTATGGAAAAGGGACAGCTTGTTCCTATTGAGCTTGTTTCAAAAATCATCAAAAACAGGCTTTTAAAACAAGACTGTCAAAACGGCTTTATTTTAGACGGTTATCCTCGCAGTCTTGAACAGGCATACGCATTAGATGACATTTTAAAAGAAATTGACAAAAATGTATTTGTACAGCCTTATGTTTTTTATTTTGAAGTAGACCAAAAACAGTTAATTGAAAGACTTATAAACAGACGTTCCTGCTCTGTTTGCGGTGCTATCTATAATTTAAAGACAATGTCATTGAAGGATGAAACAAAATGCCAAAAATGCGGAGGTAATCTGATTAGACGTGAAGATGATACAGAAGAAGTCGCAAACAAAAGATTTAAAACCTATTTTGATCAAACAGCCCCTTTAATAGACTTATACACAAAAAGAGGTTTATTGATAAAGCTTAACGCAAGTTTTTCAATTGATGAAATATATAAGAATTTAACGGGAGCAATTAAAGAAAATGTCCATTCATAGAAAATCCAAATTTGAAGTAAATTTAATGAAACAAGCCGGAAATATTGTAGCTATAGTTCATGCAGCAATGAAAGAAGCAGTAAAAGAAGGTGTTACCACTAAAGAACTGGATGAGCTTGCTTTTAAAATAATAAAAGAACACAGAGCCGACCCTACTTTTTTAGGTTACAACGGTTTCCCAGGGACTATTTGCACATCTGTTAACGAGCAGGTTGTCCATGGTATTCCGTCTAATGATGTAATACTTAAAAACGGCGATATTATAAGCATAGATATTGGTGCAACATATAAAGGATTTGTAGGTGACAGCGCATGGACTTATCCCGTAGGTGAAATTTCAGATGAAAAGAAAATGCTGTTAAAAGCAACGGAAGAGTCTTTATTCGCAGGTCTTGAACACATGAAAACAAATGACAAGCTTGAAAATGTAGCAGGTGCCATTGAAGATGTTGCAAAAAAATATAATTTGGGAATAGTAAGACAATACGGCGGTCACGGAGTCGGAAGACAGATGCATGAAGATCCTTTTGTTTTTAACTATAGAACAAATAACACATTAACACTTCAAAAGGGTATGACTATAGCAATAGAACCTATGTTAAACTTAGGCTGTGATGATGTAATCGTCTTAGATGATGATTGGACAGTTGTAACAAAAGATAAAAAAGCTTCGGGACATTTTGAACATACCGTACATGTTACGGATGACGGACCTGAAATACTCACAAAATTACTGTAAGGATAAAATATGATTGAAATGAAAGTTATGGGTATCGCAATTGATACCGCAAGCGGTTCTCCGATAATTGTATTAAACGACAAAGATAACAGAAAAGCTCTGCCTATTTGGATAGGCTCGGCGGAAGCAAGTGCAATAATCAGAAAAATTGAGAATATAAAAGTTATAAGACCTATGACGCATGACCTGTTAGTTGATACCATTGAAAAAACAGGATGCACGGTTGACAGAGTCGAAATAAATGATGTAGAAAAAGATACTTATTTTTCTACAATATACATAATTAATTCTAATAACGAAGAAATTGCTGTTGATGCCAGACCTTCTGATGCTATAGCCGTCGCAATCAGGGTGGATGCGCCTATATTTGTTTCCGCAAAGGTGCTTGCTGACGGCAGTGTTTCTTGTGACGCTGAAAAAGATGAAGAAGAATCACAGGAGTTCAGAAATTTCATTCAAAGCATAAAGCCGTCTGATTTTGAAAAACTGCTTAAAGACGATAAACACATGGACCAATAAACATTGAATTTATATTTAAATCATTTTCCTTACTGCCAAACAGTTTGGAAAATTTTTTATCGTAATTTTCTTTTTTTATTGAATCATTAAATTCCGACAAACCTATTACGGTATCTTTACAAAATATATCAATAATAAACTTAAACATATACACCTTTCTATAACTTGATGTATAATTTTTAATGATAAGGAAAAAGAAATCAAGGAAAGGAACCATAATTATGGGTAAAATTACAAAAGATATGGGATTAATAGAAATAGTACAACAATATCCTGAAACGATAGAAGTATTCCAAAAATACGGTTTAGGCTGTATAGGCTGCGCCGCTGCAAGATTTGAAAACTTAGAAGCAGGTGCAAAAGTTCACGGCATTGATACAGATAAAATGGTTGAAGACCTTAATGCCGCTATTAAATAAGCAGTATTAAAACATAATATTTATGCGCAATTTACGGCAGAAGAAATCAGCCGTAAATTGTCTGTTTTAGGTCATAAATTAAGCAAACTTATATTTACAACAAATATAACGTGACTTTTAAATATGTTTTTATTATGATTTTATTACGAAACGGCTAATAATATATTTAAGGAGATATAAAATGGAAGTAATTCTAAAAAAAGACGTACAAAATATCGGCGAAGCAGGTGATATAGTTACAGTTAAAGACGGATATGCAAGAAATTACTTATTGCCTCAAAATTTTGCCGAAATAGCAACAAAAGGTGCTAAAGAAAACAGAGAAAAGAATTTGGCAAGAATTAAAGCAAAACAAGAAAAATTACACGCTGAAGCTTTAGAAACAGCTAAAAAAATTGAAGCAATCGGCGCTCTTGAATTTTCAGCAAAAGCAGGTGAAAGCGGTAAGTTATTCGGCGCTATTACCACTAAAAAGCTTGCTGAAGAAATTAATGCAAAAGCAGGTGTTGAAGTTGACAGAAAAACAATTTCTTTAGATACTCCTATCAACAAATTAGGTAAATTTACCATGACAATTAAATTAACATCTAAAGTAAAAGCTTCATTGGATGTTAATGTTTCAGCTTCCGAAGTATTAAAAGAAGAAGTTGAAGAAACTGAAACGGAAGCCTAGTAT
>JAJQHF010000226.1 GCA_021199975.1 Candidatus Gastranaerophilales bacterium | reverse complement strand
ATAATTGTTTACTTGGCATTTTTGTTTGTATTGCCGAAAGTTGTTGATTTAAATCAGTTTAAGCCCGAAATACAAAAAATTGCAAAAGAGCAGACAAATTTAAATTTGGATTTTAATAATCCGAAAATATCTGTAACTCCTTTGTTAGAAGCGGGTTTTACCGCTGATGATATAAAAATCACTCTTCCCGATAATTCCGAAATTTTAACGGCAGATTTTTTGAAGGGCAGAATTTCAATTCCTTTTTTATTTTTAAAGACCTTTAGAGTGTCAACGGTAGAAGTTGAAAACCCTCTGATTAATGTTGATATAGTGGACGGTAATGCATTTAAAGCAGTTCAGGCATACGAAGAAATATTAAATAACAGGGAAGAAAAAATTGAAGAAACTATTGAAGAAAGTTTGCAAACGGCGGAAAAACCGCTTATAGACCCTGCTTCATTCAAAATTGTTATACCCGGAATTAAAATTTCTAATTATAAAGCTCTTATTAATGATTTAAAAACCGGGAATTACCTTAAATTACACGGTGATGAGCTTAAATTGGGATATAATAACGGAGAAAGTATTTCTATTAAAACAATAGCTGAACTTTTTATAAATGAAACCAAAAATATAACTGCCGATATTGATATAGATACAATAATTCCGACTCAAAGCAAACTTGATGAAGAAGATGATAAAGCACAAAGAGTTGAAATTCCTTTTGTAAACCCTGTCGCAATGTATATGGCATACGATTTAAAAACAAATGTTAGTTCGAAAATTAAAGTCAGATATAATAAATATAATCAGATAGTTTCTAACGGTTATTTTAATGTTGATAATTTTACTTTAAAACTTGCGGGACTCCAATTGCCGGAAAGTAAGTTTCACGTTAAATCAAGAGGAACAAAAGCCGACATTGATACGGATTTATTTATTACAGATGAAGAAAAACTTACTATTGCAGGTATGATAAATTATGGTAAAAAACCTGCTTCCGATATAAAAATAACCTCAAATGAAATACATCTTGATAATGTTATTACTTTAATTAAAGCTACTTTAGATTCCCTTCATATAAAGCATGAATTGGCTCCTATTAAAGGAGAAGGGTATTTTATTGCGGATACATATATAAAGACAAATTTCAAAAAGCTTAAATCTCAAGGTAATATTACCGTGAAGGATTGCAATATAAAAAATACAAAAACAAATCAATACCTTGCCAAAATAAATTCAATTATTTCTTTAGATAACAGTATTTTAAAGTTTGTAGATACTACTGTGGAAGCGGCGGAAACATTATTTAAAATTGACGGTACGATAGATGAAAAATCGGTTGCGGATATTTCCGTTGCAATGGAAAAAATGCCGCTTCAAAAAGTATTTACAATGTTTCTTCCTGACGAAATAAACAATACATACATTGTAAATTCAGGATTTATAAACCTTAATGCCGATATAAAAGGAGAGTTGAAGAAGGCGGAAGGAAAATTAAATCTGACATTAAATAATATATCTTTAACGGATAAAATTAATAAAATAAACTACTTAAATAATCTGCTGTCTGCTGATTTCAACAGTAATTTTAAAACTTATACAGGTGATATTAATAATTCGGACTTTAAATTAATAATGAACGGCGCAGAGATAAGCTGTGATAAGTTGAACGTAAATATCGGCGAAAATGATATAACGCTGGCACCTTCTCAAATAAAAATAAATAATGCTTCAAATATTAATTTTGAGGGTTATATAAAGAATTATTTGAAAAAACCGATTATTAATATAACTTCGGACGGAAATTTAATAACAAAAGATTTAAAACAACTGCTTGGCTCGGATTTAGCAATGTATATAAAGGAAAACGGTACCCTGCCTGTTTCTTTAAGCCTTGCGGGCAACAACAAAAAGCAGACGCTTAAAGCTTCAATCGAAGCGAATGCTGATAACTATATTACACCTGTTGATATAGATAATGTTCTCGGAAAAAATACAATAATGCAGTTAGTGGTTGATTTTAAAGGCGACAGACTAAAGATTAAAGATACCGGATTTTTTATAAAAACAGTTCAGCAAGACCCGAATGATGAGGAAAAGACCATAGTAAAACTGGATGAAGTTACGGGTATAGAAGGAACAATTACAAAATTAAATACGGTAACCCCAAATATTAATCTTATAAAAGTAAAAATACCGAATGATTTAGCGGCATCTATGTATGTATTTCCTCAGTCAAAATTGTTCGCAAACGGGAATATATATGTATTCGGTGATTTAAAATCGCCGAGAATAAGAGGAAATTTTGATATTTGGAATTTGTCAATTCCTGAATTAATGCTTAAAATTGAAAAAATTGCTTCTAAATTTGAAGGTAAAGATTTGGATGTTGATATTAAAAATGTTGATGTAAACGGGTCTGATTATAATATTTTGGTTCAGGCTGATTTAAATCCTTCCGAATACTTTACGGTAAAAAATTTAAATTTGATGTCTAAGTTAACTGATGTTGATAAATTAATGAAGGTATCAGAAGCAGCGATGAAATATGTGCCTGCTTCCTCGGAGGCTTCAAGTTCTTCATCAAATGACATTCCTGTTGTACTAAAGGGTGGAAGCATTGATATTAAGCAAATAAAGACAGGTAATATTTTGCTTTCCGACACAACCTCTAAAATATCATTGGAAAGAAATATATTTTATGTAAGTAATTTAATTACAAATGCGTTTAAAGGAAAAATAAAAGGGGATGTTTCATATAATCTTATTTCAACAGAATTAAAAGCAGCGCTTAAAGGCAGTGCGCTTGATGTGGAAAAAGCTCTGCTTGATGCTGCGGCAATGAAAGATACATTAACGGGTACAATGGATTTTGATACCGATATATCTTTAAAAGGTTCCGATTATGAAGAACAGATGAAATCACTAAAAGGAAGCGTCAATTTTACAATGAAAGACGGTACTTTAGGACCATTCGGGAAACTGGAAAATCTTATTTTGGCTGAAAATATCAGGGAATCGGCATTCTTCCAATCTACAATCGGCAGTGTATTAAGTTCATTATTATCATTTGATACAAGTAAATATAATGTATTAAACGGTAAATTGACTTTTGATAACGGTGTTGTGCAGATTAATCCCATAGATACGTCAGGCGACATAATGGCAGCGTATATATTCGGTGATTTTAATTTGTTAAAAAATACAATTGATATTAAATTAAGAGGCAGGTTAGGTTCTCAAGTTTCAGATTCAATGGGACCTTTGGCTTTGTTAAATCCTGTAAATTTAGTTAAGGCAACCCCCGGGATGAGTCTTGTATTGGGAAAAATCTTTTTCTTATTTACGGAGCAGGTAACAGAAGCTGAACTCTCTTTAATTCCTTCCTTGGGTAAAGATATTTAGGAAAATAATGCAACTAAAATTCAAGTCGTAGTGAGAGGAGATGTCGCAAAACCTCTTACACTGGTCAAATCATTCAAATGGCTTGCTTTGGAATCAGAAATTCAAAATGCTCAAAATTATGTAAATTCAATACCTGAGGACACTCTTCCTTCTGAATTGCTTAATACAACGACATTAGATACTACTCAATTAAAAGAACAAGCGGCAGAAAAACTAAAAGAAACTGTTGAAGACTCTATTTCTGATGAAACAAAACAGTCAGTAAAAGAAGGCAAAGAAGTTATAAATAAAATAAAATCTATATTAAAAAAATCAACAGCAGATGAAGCAGTTCAAACTCTTGATAATACTGTTGAAGAAACGGAGGAAACTGTAGAAGAGTAAATATATAAATACAGTGTTGTTTTCATTATTGTCTACAGGTTATTTAAAAGAGAAGATATGAAATTTTTCTTCTCTTTTTTAAAAAAACTGATATAATAATTTCAAGAGATGACAGAAAGGATTTATATGTTGGAATTATGGATGATTTTTATAATTATATCAGTTATTGCAGCATTGGTTGAAATATTTGCACCGACTTTGTTCTCTATAAACTTTGCCATTGCAGGTATAATTACCGCTATAATAGCAGTGTTTTGGGGAAATTTTTATACATTAATGATAATATTTTTAGCTTTGTCATTAATTTCTATAATTTTTATAAAACCAATTTTGGTAAGATATTTAAAAAGTAAAACAAGTTCTGCTGACTTTAGTTCGGAATATATAGGAAAAATTGTAAAAAGTATAGAGCCTATCAGTACAACAAAAGGCGCTATTACAATATATGATGAAAGATGGGAAGCAAGAATAAAAGAAGGCTGTGAAGAAATTCCAACCGGATGTGATGTAAAAATTATTAGTAATGATAGTTTAGTTTTGTATGTTGAAAAAGTATAAAGGGGAGTATAGTTTATGTTTTTAACATTGTTGATAGTAGTCGTACTGGTTGTAGCTCTAATATTTAAAGGAGTTATAATAGTACAGCAGCAGGAAGCTGTAATTATTGAAAGTTTAGGAAAATATTCGCAGACATTAGGTCCGGGATTTCATTGGATAATGCCTTTTTTTGACATGCCTAGACTGATGCTAAAAATTCAAAAACAAAAAGGACTTGATGGCAGAGTTTTCAACTCATATGTTTATTCTCCGAGAATTGATTTAAGAGAAACAGTTTATGACTTTCCAAGACAAAATGTAATTACAAAGGATAATGTAACCATAAGTATAAATGCGTTGTTGTATTTCCAAATAGTTGATGCCAAAAAAGCAATTTATTCAATTGAAAATTTGCCGGAAGCTATTGAAAAGTTAACACAGACAAATTTAAGGAACCTTGTTGGACAGCTGGCTCTTGATGAAACACTTGTATCTCGTGATACTATTAACGATAAATTAAGAGAAGTTCTTGACCGTGCAACAGATAAATGGGGAGTAAAAGTAAACCGTGTAGAATTACAGGATATCGTTCCTCCTGCTTCAATTCAGCAAGCAATGGAAAAAGAAAAGAAAGCCGAACAAGATAGACGTGCTACAATTCTTGAAGCGGAAGGTATTAAAAGGTCTGCAGTGCTTACGGCTGAAGGTGAAAAAGAAGCGGCTATAAATAAAGCGGAAGGCGAAAAACAGGCTGAAATTTTAAGAGCGGAGGGTATTGCTCAAGCCCGTATTATAGAAGCGGATGCCGAAAAAGAAGCTATTAACAGAATTATCAGCGCTTTATCCGGCAACGGAAAACCCGATCAATACTTAATAGCAATGAAATATTTAGAAACACTTTCTGATATTACAAAAGGTTCAAATAACAAAGTTGTTTACATGCCTTATGAAGCAACGGGTATTTTAAGCTCTGTTGACGGTTTAAAACAAATGTTCGATAAAAAATAAGAATAATAATTAGGTTAGAAAAGAGGACGTCATTAATGTCGCCCTCTTTTTTGTGTTAAAATTTAGACAGAGGAGCCTCTCATGAAAGGTATTATTTTTGACTTTAACGGAACATTGTTTTTTGATTCGCACTTGCATTATGAAGCCTGGAGAATATACTCTAAAAAATTAAGAGGATATGAATTTACCGATGAAGAAATGCGGCAAAATATGTTTGGCAGGACAAATGCGGATATCATTGAATATGCAATCGGCAAAAAACCGTCAGCCGAATTAACGGAGAAATTAGCAAAAGAAAAAGAAGCAATGTACAGGCAAAAATGCCTTGAAAATAAAAAAGAATTTAAGCTTGCGCCGGGGGCTGAAAATTTCCTTGATTTTTTAAAAACAAATGATATCCCCCGAACAATAGCAACCATGTCAGAATGGGACAATGTGGAATTTTATATAAAAGAATTTCAGCTTCAAAAATGGTTTGATGTTGATAAAATTGTATATTCAAACGGAAAAATCCCGGGGAAACCTGCGCCTGATATATATAAAATTGCGGCGGAAAATATTAAATTAAATCCTAAAGACTGTATTGTTGTTGAAGACGCAATTTCAGGCATTAATTCAGCATATAATGCAGGTATAGGAATGATAATTGCAATTGCATCAATTGAAAGTGATGAATTATACAAATCTATCCCTTATGTTCACAAAATTATTCATAACTATGATGAAATTGATAAAAATATATTTACATTCAAGCAAATAGCGTAACTTAGCGATAAACTTTTAAAAATTGAATGGAAAAACATTAAGTTTTGTGAAGATAAATTATTGAAACCCGAAAAGTAATGCTGGTAAGCTTTTTAATAGAATAGAATAGAATAGAAGGGAATGGAATACTTTTTTGTAAATTTGTTTTTATGAATTTTTTTTATATTAGTGGAGAAAATAAAAAAAAACACAGGGGATGGAGAAACTATGACATTAAACGTGAACAGCAGTTCGGTGTCGGAACTGTATTGGCTTCAACAACAAGAAGCTGCGGCACAAACATCAGGTACTCAAGATTCAGGAGATGAAGCAATAAGTTTTACTTCCGGTGACGATTCAGATGCAGCAAATCTTGAGGATATTGAATCGGAATATATGGCTGCTGAGGCTGAATATGCAGCTTCAACCGATACAACGGAAGAAACGGATTCTACAGATGAAACAGATTCTGCAAGTTCGTCATCAAGTGTTAATTCCTCAACTTCAACAGGTTCAACTTCAGGTGCAACTTCTGAAGAAATTCAGGAAGAAATAGATAAACTTGAAGAAGAAAAAGAAGAAAACATTGAAAAGATGGAAGAAATCGAAGCTAATATTGAAAAATTAGCGGATTCGGCAGAAAAAAATATCATGCAAGCTGCAAAAGCACAAGAAGATGCAGTATCTGAACATGAAGAAGAAACTCAGGAAGTTTTAGACGAAAATCTTCAAGAATATATCAATGCCAATAAAGAAGGCGGCGAAGGAATGACAAGAGATGAACTTCAGGAAAATATCAAGAATGCTCTTCCAAATACACCTGAAATTGCTGATGCAGTTGCTGCATTAACAGCTGCAAGCGAAGAAGTTGATGAAATTGATGCAAATTTAAGCGAATTAAATACATTAATCAATGATACTCAATCAATAGAAGAAGAAATTGAAGCAAAACAAGAAGAATATGATGCGGCAGTTGCGGCAGAAGCGGCTCCAAAATGCTGTGATCCTATCGGATTTACCGTAGGTGAAGGCGATGAACAAGCACAATATGACTTTATTGTTGATGACGGTTCTTTTGATTCAACAAGCGACTTCTTAGGTGCAGACGGTAATTGGAGTGAAATGACCGCATTGGATACCGATGGAGATAATATAGTTACAGCGGAAGAATTGCAGGCAGGCAATATTAAAGCAGTTAAAACAAATGCTGACGGTTCTCAAGAAGTTGTAGATTTAGCTGAAGAATTTGGTGATGATTTCTCTATAGATTTATCTTCTTATGAAGAAGGCGGTTCTTATAGCGGTATTGATACAACTACAGACAGCGACGGCGACGGTACTGCGGATCAATCATTATTAGGAACTTTTGATGTTAATGTAGATGGAGAAACTGTTTCCGGTTACAATACTTTAGATGATACAGATTGGTTAAGCGAAAATTACGGCTTATCTTCTGATGATACAACAAGTGTAGAATACTCTGAGGATTTACAACCGCATGTTAATTTCTTTAATGAATATACAGCTGTATCAGAAGAATTAAAAAGTGAGATTGAATCAGGATATGAAGATTTAGGAATTTCTAAAGAACAAATGGAAGCTCTTAATGAAACAACCCAAAGAGAAGCAGATGAAAATGCAAAAAATTTCTTTGCATCATTAGGATTAAATGAAGATGATATAAATACAGATACTTCAACAGATAGTGCAACATCAATCGAGGAAGAAGAGGAAGAGGAAGAACTTTTAGAAGCCTCTGCTGCTTAATAAAAAGTTCTAAAAAAATGATTAAAACTGCGGCATTTGCCGCAGTTTTTTAAGTTATATTATTAATTTCTTTTTGTATCCAAACTTTAAAGTCAGGGTTTTGTGACAAACGTTCTTCTATTTCATCAAAAGAGAGAAATCCGCTTTGTGCGCTAAAATGTTCAACCACGGAAGCGGCTGTTACGGAAGCGTACATTAGAGATTTTTCAATATTCCATTTTGTTTTCTCCAGTGAAGCAACAAAAGTTGAAGAGAAGGCATCGCCTGCGCCAAGAGTGCTTACAACTTTTGCGGGGAATTGTCCGCATTGATAATATTTAATGCCGTCATAAGCATAAGCTCCGTTTTTGCCGTCTGTAATAATCGTTATCTTCGATTTTTCATAATTTAATTCACGAAGCATAATTTTTATATCGGGATGGATTACCTCTTCCGAGTATTTTTCATGTTTTGTATCGGGTCTTACTTCAATTCCCGTAAGCATTGAAGCTTCATCTTTGTTTAAAATTATAACTTCTGCCGTTTTTAAAACATCCTGAAGATTTTCTTTGCCTTGTTTTATACTGCTGGTTCCAACATTTATGGCTAAATTTACATCGTTTTTTTCAGCAAAATCTGCAACATTGTTTAAAACTTTTGTTGAATTACCGTTTAAAGGGGCAAGATACAGCCATTTTGAATGTTTTATGGAATGAAAATCTATATCATCCAATTCTAATTGAGCATTAGCTCCTCTATGAGCAAGGACAGTTCTGTCACCTTGGAAACTGGTAAGAATAATTGAAAAACCTGTTTGATATTTTTTTGACCTTTTTATATTTGATAAATCAACATCAGCTTTTTTTAGGACATTTTTTATTTTTTCGCTTTGTTCATCATCTCCTAACTTAATAATAGTTGATGTTTTCATATCAAGATGTGCAAAATTAATTGCGGTATTAATTCCGCCTCCGCCCGTTTCAAAATCGAAATTGTCTATTTCTATTTTAGCGCCGTAAGGATATGCCATAAAGTCTTTTCTTGTATCTGTAGAACAAACAGATACTATATTTGCTGCATCCGTTTCAATAAAAGCATCTAATGTTGCACTTCCGATTGTTATAACATCATACATGACTATATCTCCCCCCGTTTCTTTAATTATATACTAAACAGCTCTTGGGTGTGCATTATTATATGTTTGCTTTAGTCTTTCAGTTGAAACATGTGTATAAATTTGAGTATTGCTTATACTGCTGTGTCCTAAAAGCTCTTGAACAATTCTTAAATCAGCGCCGTTTTCGAGCAGTTTTGTTGCAAAGCTGTGGCGAAAAACGTGAGGAGTTACATGTTTTGGCAGTTCAATTCTTTCCATAACCTCTTTTATTGCAAGTCTTACGCTCTGCGGCTGCAATCTGTAGCCTGTTTTGTTAATAAAAACCGGTGACTTTAAAGATGGAGAGTCCTCTTTAAAAATTAAAAATCTGACGGTTTTTATATATGTTTCAAGAAAGTTCTGCGCCCTTTTTGATACTAAAACAATTCTTTCTTTTGCACCTTTACCGAAAACTTTTATTTCATTTTCCTCTAAGTTAAGATTTTCAAAATTTAAGCTGCTTAACTCCGATATACGCATACCTGTTGCATACAAAAGTTCGAGGATAGTTCTGTTTCTGTAGCCTGCGGGAGATTCCATTTTTATATTATTTAAAACCTGCTCTATTTCATTTTCCGTAAGAAATTCAGGAAGATTTTTCCCTCTTTTTGGGGCATGAACTCCTAAAGCGGGATTTGTTTCAATGATTTTTTCTCTGTATAAATATCTGCAAAATGTTCTTAACGAGGCTATTTTTCTTGCGGTTGTTGTTTTTGAATAATTAAATTGCTGTATGTACAGTAAGTATTCTCTAAACAGAGAATAAGTAACATCTTTAATATCTTTATTATTCAACCAAATTAAAAAGCTCAAAATATCAGAGCTGTACGCTGTTACTGTATGTTTTGAAAAGTTTCTTTCAACTTCAATATACAACTTAAATTCTTGCAGATACTTTTTAGATGTTTCATTCATTATGTAATAATTGTAAAAATTTTTAACGAAAAAAGCAATATGGGATTTTAAATATGGTATATATTAAGAAAAATTAAGACTATCATAATCATGTAAAAAACCATGCTTACATGGGTTTGGGGATATTTAAAATATACAACAAGTTGTTTAATAAACTATTTGTTGTGTTCTTGTTAATATTTTACTATAATAACATAGTGTTTTGATTTATTCTTGCAAAGAAGGAGAGCATTTTACATATAAATGGATAAAATTCTTGCTAATTATGAAAAAATTAAAGCGCAAATTGTACCTTATAATCCCACTATAATAGCTGTAACCAAGTATTTTGGCGAAAATCAAATTATAAAATACTTCAGAATGGGTTTTCGTGATTTTGGCGAAAACAGAGTAAAGGATGCTCTTGAAAAAATGGAAAAGCTGCCCGAAGAAATAATTAAAAACAGCCGCTTCCATTTGATAGGTCATCTGCAAACAAACAAGGTAAAACACGCTGTAGGCAGTTTTGACTTGATTCACTCTGTAGATTCGGTAAAATTAGCTGAAATCATAAATGTTGAAGCAGAAAAAAAAGGCATAATTCAAAAAATTCTTTTGCAGGTGAATAATGCAAGAGAAGAACAAAAATCAGGTTTCCTTCCCGAGGAAATAAAGCCTGCTTTTGAAAAAATAATGAATTTGAATTCAATAAAAATATGCGGATTAATGAATATGGCTCCGTTAAACAGTTCTGACGAGGAACTGCATTATTTATTCGGTAATATCAAACAAATATATGATGACTTACAATTTGAATTCGGAGTAGAATTAAATCAACTATCAATGGGGATGAGCAAAGATTTTAAAATCGCACTTGAAGAAGGTGCTACCATGATAAGATTGGGAAGAATACTATTTGAATAATACTTAGGAGGAAGAAAATTGGCAGCTGCGGAAAACAAAGAAAACAAATTCACTTTAAAATCAATTATTGATTTTTTAACGTCGGGATTTGAAAACAGAGAAGATCGTATTTATGAAGAGATGATGTGTGATGCGGAAGATTATCCCGTTCAGGATAATTTGGCATTAAACCCTTCTTTTGAGCAAAATGAACAAAAATCTCAAAATTTAAAAGTGGTTTCACATCCAAATTACAGAGGATATGAAGTTATTGTTTGCGAACCTCGTTCTTATGAAGATTCAATATCTATTGTAAAACATTTAAAAGACAGAAAAACTATTGTTTTAAATCTTCATTTATTGGATAAAGAACAAGCTTTAAGAATTGTAGATTTCTTGTGCGGTGCAACCCATGCTTTGGCCGGCAGTCAGCAAAAAATCGGTGATTCCGTATTTATCTTTACTCCTGTTAATGTTGCACTTTCTGCCGAATCACAAAAAAGTAAATTTTTAAGAGATGCTTTGTGGAACCAACCGCAGGCATAGTTTTGGGGTTAGTAATGAAAGCGGAAGCGGTATAAAATCCGTTCCCGCTTTTTTAGTTTAAAAAAATATATTTATCGCCCGAAGTTTTGATTATGGAACCGTTTAGTTCAAGCTTTGTCAGTGTTAGCAGTAATTTGTCCATATCAATGTTTGTTTTAATTGCAAGTTCATCGGAGGTTAAAGAATCCTTTTGCAAATATTCCAATATAAGTTTTTCTTCACTGCTGTATTTATCAAAATTTGAGTTTTTTTGATTTTGTTCTTTATTTGTATTTATTACCCAGCCTAATGTATCAAGAATATCTTGAGAATTTGTTACAATGGAAGCTCCGTTTTTTAATAAGTGATAAATGCCTTCCGTATTGGGGTTTGAGATAAGCCCCGGCATGCACATAAGTTCTTTCCCCTGCTCAAGCGCAAGTCTTGCCGTAATCATTGCACCTGATTTTAATGCGGCTTCTGCAACTAATACTCCTTTTGAAAGTCCTGATACAATTCTGTTTCTGACGGGGAAATGCCAGCTTATGGCGTCAACATCAGGCCAATATTCCGTTATTACGGCACCTGAACCGTTAATTATTTGATTAAAAAGTTTAATATTTGATTTTGGATATAACTTATCAAATCCTCCTCCAATAACGGCAATAGTTTTAATATTGTTATCGACTGCGGTTTTATGGGCTGTTGTGTCAATTCCTTCCGCTAAACCTGAAACTATACAGATGTCAGTTCCGATTAGTCCGTTTAAAATATGTCTTAAAGAAACTTTAGAGTTCTCGCTTGCTTTTCTTGAACCTACTACGGCTATTGTTCTTTCTAAATTACAGCTTGCCAAATCCCCGAGAACAAAAAGTCCTGTTGGCGGGTTATCGATTTGTCTTAACAGGAAAGGATATCTTTTATCTTCAGGATGTATAAAATCAATTTTGCGTTTTTGTATGTATTCAAAGCTTTCATCAGGATTAATTGTTTTTCTTTCTTCAATAAACGCATTTATTTGTCTTGACTGCAATCCGTCAATTTTCCATAAATCATAAGTCTGCGCATGCCATGCCAGCTCTATAGAGCCGAAATATTCATATACTTTATTTACAAATGCAGAAGATGTTTTAGTTAATTTTGCAAATGCGCACCAATACTTATCATTTTCACTCATAAGCTGTAATATACCACAAATAATCAGCCGGCACAAAATATTGCCGAAAATCGTTAAAAGATACTATACCCGTTAAATGGATAAATTAAGCTATGCAGCCTAATCCTTCGGCAAGTTCTTCATATTGAGTTTTATAATATGCAGCCAATTGGCATGCTAAATTATATTTTTGTTCGGTAGTATAAGGGTCAGACGGAGTATAAACGTCATCAGACAGTTCAATACTATATTCAGGTTCTTGAAAATTATTTTCCTGCGGTTTTCGCAGAATTCCGGCTCTTCTTACGGATTGACAATTATTTTCAGGCATAACTGAATTTACGGCTTGAACTTTCATAACAACTCCCTTTACATATTCATACGCATATAATGTTAACACAGTTGTATGTATTTTGCAACTGTTATTTCAGGCTATTTATGAATTTGTAATCAAATAATCGGCAAGCGGAGTAACTATCATTCCGTTTAATGATTTGTCAATTTCTTTTAATTTTTGAGAAACGGCATCTATATCTTTATTCCAAATGAAATAATCGTTTATAAATTTCTCTCCTCTGTTAAAGTTTTGAGATAATTGTACTTCAATAATTTCGGTAAGCATTTTTCGTGCGGCGGGTATCATTTTATTGATATCTATATCAATAACTCCATCATGGTTAACGCTTATTGCTCCTTCTCTGATGAAGAAATATGCCTGCATAACAGTTCTTACTCTGTGTGCCTGTGAAATTTTGGGTTTTGCTTTTAAGAAGCAATTTGCGCCGAAAGTAACAAGAATTTGAATTTTTTCTTCTTCTGTATAAACTCCGGCATTTTTAAGACAGTCTAAAAGGGCAAGCGAACCCATATCGGCTTTATTTTCTTCAATTATGTTTTTATATTTGCCTAAAGCTTCCGTGCCTGATTTAGGTCCTAAAGAGTGTACATTTTCATGCCCTATTGTAAACCAATGGTCGGCTTCAGGGTTGTAATATTTGTGAAGCTCTTTATTTAAAGTTGCGTCCAGCCTCTTTTTTCTGCGTTCAAGCGCTTCTTGTGAATTATTTGTTCTTACCTGTCTATGATAGACATTTCGCCTTCCTCCGCCTATTGTAAGTGATAATTTATCATTATTGGGAAGATTTTGCGCTATGGTTATTCCGCCTCTGTAAGAGCCTTCATCTCCTCTTAAAGAAACTATATCAACATCTACCATTGTTTGAAGATTATCATCAGCAGAAGATATATTTTGTTCATATTTTTCTTTTAACGGCATGTTTTCAGCCATTAAAGGCAGATAGTTTTTTACTTTTAATAAATCTTCCGTACCTTTTTTATTTACTATTCCGACTCTTATTCCTATTGAATCTTTTGAAACGGGTGTTATGTTATTCTGTTCGAGTAACTGTTTTAATTCTTCGTTTTCAATAACGCTCCCAGTTAATAAATCGGCATATTGTTCACGTGAAATTGTAAATTCAAGCGGAGTATCCTGTAAAGAAGCCCATTTTTTATCGGCTTGCGCATCTAACATCGGGTTATTTTCTCTCAATGCTTTTGCCTGAAGTATCAAATATTCGTTAAAATCTTTATTTGATGATGTTTTAGCGGCTTTTTCAAGTTCATCTGCTATTAGGTTAAATTCTTCTTTAAATTCTTGTGTATAATCAAAAGCAGAAAGTTTTTTGCCCTCCCTTTTTACAATGCTTCTTTGGTTTAAAATTTTTGCAACTTCATCTTTGCCGCCGTCTTTTAGCATTTGAATGAGTATATTTTGAAATTCTTCTTTTGATAAGTCGGAGGGGTAAAATGCTTTTCCGTCAAGCTCTTTAGCATTTTTTAAAAGGATTACGGGGGCGGACTCCGAATCTATACCGATAATTCCAAGCTGCGCATCAAAAAGAATTTTTGTAAGCTCCGCTTGTTTATTTCCTTTTTTTATTTCTTCTTCCAAAAATATTTTAAATGGCAGATTTAATTCGTTATCTTGTTTCATGTAAATAATATTTCCGTATTCTGCCGCTTTTACAAGATGTTTTAATGCTTCCTTATCGCCTTGCTCTAAATTTTCATATTCTTTAGAGTCTTTTTCCAACATCGGTTTCTTTATCAAATAATCTTTATTTGTTCTTTTTTCTAATTCTTCAATAGATAAATTTAATTCAAAATTCATAATAAAATCTCCATATAAATCAAATATAGTGGATTTTAACTTTATATACAATAATCTAAATATACTAACTTATTGCATTAATACAGTATCAGGCACTTCATAGTAATAACAATTTTGGCATTGCTGTTTCGCATATATATAACCTTCTACATTTGGAAATCTTGATTTATAATTAGCAATTACGCTTGAAGGATTTTGTGATTTTTTTATACAATAAGTATATGCCTGTTCATTTTCAGAAGGAGATACTGCTTTAACATTTAAAAATCTTGAATCTTTATAATATACAAGAACAGGCATTGCTGTATTTGTATAAGGGTCTTTAACTTTTGTATTTACCCAGTATTTTACGTTTATTTGATTTTTTCCATGAGCTCTTAAAATTCCGTTAAGCTCAGGGATATTAGGCACTCTGCCTCCATAGGCTATACAATATGAGTCTTTTTCGTGCTGGGTCTTAATTACGGGAGCCATATTTACTAAATCAAATGACGGTGAACAAAAACTTTGCTGCCAAATTTCTTTTTCCTGATTTATGTTTAATCCTATATATTTCGTAAACGGAAAGAAACATAACCTTATTTTGTCTGAATTGTTTCTTACAATTGAAGAAAAGACAGCATCATTTGTTTCGTAGTCCTTGCTTATACTTGCCGCCGGATTGTAGTAATAACCCGAATTAATTAAATCTTCAAATATTTCAGGTGTTACTTCTTTTACGCTAAAATTAACATGTTTTTTCTCTGTTGCAAAGGGCAGCAGCTTTGGTTCTTGTTGTTCTATTATTTTTTGTTCATTTCTGTCTTTTTTTAGTAAATCATTTAATTTTTCAAAGTTAAAATTTTTATCTGTATATGTTTCTAAAGTTTCATTTTTTTCCATTTCAAAATTGTGATAGAAGTATGATTTTTTTTCAAAACCCATTTCATCTTTTGTATCAGCGACACAATACAGTAAAGGTTTAACATTATCAGGTCTTTTCATGATTTCATAAGACATATTTTTAAAATGAAGAACAAGATGTTTTTTTCCGTCTTTATCGCAGCTCCAATAATAATTTTCACCGAAAGTATCAAATTTGTTAAAAACAATATGATAAAGTTCAAGATAGTTTGGAATTCTAGCTTCAAGAGATTTGCAAAATCTTTCTGCCGAATCGTAATCATTATACGGAAAAGTATTGGTTGTATAAAAAAATGGAACCTTTATTTTATCATTTTTCATAAGTTTTTTTGCATAATCGCTGATATTGTTAAATTTTAGATATTTGGTAGAGTAATTAACCATTAATTTTGAGCTTTTAATTTTGTCTTGTCTTTCAAAATTTTTTAATATTGTTAATTGATTTGAAATTTTAAAAATGCAGAAAATTGTATATATTATTAACAAAACCAATAAAAAAACGTTTTTATTTTTATTTTTGTTTTTTGTAATTTTTATACCTGGTATTATAAAAGCCGGAAAAATAAAGTACATAAAGACAATTAGTAATATAGAAGGAAATACCATTGTTATTGTACTTATAAAGAATGTAAATATAAATGCAGCATTTGCTGCTTCTCTATTTACCGTAATCAAACATATTGCACTTGCTGTTAAAATCAGAAACAGAAAAATAAGAAAAGTTAAAATTCCTAAATTGTAATTTGTATAACAAGCTTCCTTTTTTATCTCGATTATATTTTTTTTTAATTTATTTGAAATGAGAAACAGATATATAAAAAATAAAAAGCCTGTAATATAAAAATTATAAAGTGTAAAATCATTTTTTCCCGTTTTAGTCAGAAAAAATAAGATTAAAGAAGACACAATAATCAATATTGTTAAAATAATATTGATTTTTAATAGTTCATGAGTTCTTTTTTGTTTTTTTATATTTAACATTGCTTTTATCTCTATAATAAATTTTATAATAAATTATATTTTTTTATTCGTATTATTATTGTATAATTTGTATAGTTATTAATGGAAGGTTTTATGGCAGAAATTATACAAAAGTCAACATTAGATGAATTAGCAAAAGAAGTTTTTCAGATAGAATCAGATTCTATTTTAAAGTTGAAGGAAAGAATAAATGATAATTTGGAACAAACTTTGACAGTTATACTAAACTCAAAAGGACGTGTAATAGTTACAGGTATGGGGAAATCAGGACTTATTGGCAGAAAAATAGCAGCGACATTGTCCTCAACAGGAACACCTTCTTATTTTCTTCATCCTGCTGAAAGTACGCATGGAGATTCAGGTATAATAACAAGAGAAGATGTTGTAATAGCAATTTCAAACAGCGGCGAAACTAACGAATTGTTAAATCTTTTACCGTTGATAAAAAGATTTGAAGTACCTTTAATTGTACTTTCAGGGAATAAAAATTCAACACTCGGAAGATGTGCGGATATTTATTTTGATATTTCCGTGGAAAAAGAAGCGTGTCCACTAGGGAAGGCTCCTACTGCCAGCACAACCGCAACTCTTGCAATGGGAGATGCTATAGCTGTATGTCTGTTGAAAAAAAGAGGTTTTTCCATGGAAGATTTCCTTTTATATCATCCTTCGGGAACTCTAGGCAAAGGAGTTTTATATATTGTAAAAGACTTAATGCTTAAAGATAAATCTTTAATGCCTATAGCTCACGAAACAGATACATTCCTTGAAACGGTTGATTTGATTTCAAAAAAGAAGCTGGGCTGTGCATTAATTGTTAATGAAGAAAATAAGTTAACAGGTCTTTTAACTGACGGTGATATAAGAAGAATTTTATTGAGATATCCTGATGTTTCGGTATTAACAAATAATATGATAATGACTAAAAATCCTAAAACCATTACCTCTGATGCAATGGCGGCAAAAGCCCTTGCATATATGGAAAAATATTCAATTACATCTTTAGCGGTATGTGATGAGAATAATTTCCCTGTCGGAATTATTCACATCCATGATTTATTAAAGGCGGGAGTTGCATAATGTTTAATATTGATTTAAAAAGCAGAGCTTTAAAAATAAAACTTGTTGTTTTTGATGTTGATGGAGTTATGACTGACGGAGGTATAATATACGGCGAAAACGGTATTGAATATAAAATATTCAACGCAAAAGACGGTCAAGGAATTTCCATGATTACAAAAGCCGGAATAAAAACTGCTATAATTACTGCAAGAGAAAGCAATGCAGTAAGACACCGTTTTGAAAATCTCGGAATGACAAAGCTATACATGGGGCAGAAAAATAAACTCGTGCCTATGAAAGAAATGTTAGAGGAGTACAATTTAGATTTTTCTCAAGCTGCATATATGGGTGATGATTTGCCTGATATATCAGTGTTAAAAGAAGTCGGGTTGGCGTGTTGTCCTTGTGATGCAGTAAGTGAAGTAAAAAGTGTATGCCACTTTATTTCCGCCAAAAGAGGAGGCAGAGGCGCCGTCAGAGAATTAACCGACTTGATTTATAAGACTCAATTTAAAGGGCTTGCCTAGAAGATTTTAATTTTTAGCAACAACAGCTAACTAAATTTTGTATAAATCTTGTTTTCTATGATAAAATCTAAACTCACATTATTTTAAATGTAGCAAAAATTTATTATATAATAATTCTGCTAAAAAAGTTTTGAAAACAATGTGTTCTCTTTGTTCGTGCATATCAATGCTGATTTTTTATAATTTAATAAATCATAATTTACAAGAATTATGATTTTATGATAAAACTGAATATATATTTAGGTAATAGTATGATTTTTGTTCTATTTTTTTGTTTCTTCTAGATTATCTTTTTTTTGTTTTGAAAAGTTTATAATACTTTTAGTAATAAATACACATAAAAAACCAAGCAAACCGCCTAATATCGTATTTTTATATTTAATTGAGTTATTTATTGTTTTAGTTTTTCTTAAACTAGCAACTTTACCTAAGTTGTTTACAACTTCATAACTGTCTTTAGGGGAAGATTTTATATTATAACCTATAATTCCGCCTGCTGCTGAACCTGCTCCATATTTAACAGCATTACTTATATTATCCTTTTTATTATCAGAATTAACACGATTAATCATTTAATCTTCACCTTTCTTTTTGTAATATTGAACTAATTTCTCTGATATTGACGGTTTTACTTCCTGTAATGCTTCATCTATGTCTTGTTGTGATACAGGTTTATCGTTATGTAATGCTTTCAAAGAAGCTGTCCTTAGAACCATTCTGATATCTTCTGCCGTATAGTTATTTGTTTTATCTGATAAGTCATCATAATTAATATTACCATCGTTATAAATACTATTTAATTTTTGAATAAATAATTCCTTTCTTGTTTCTTTATCAGGAGGACCAACATATATTTTTTTATCAGTTCTTCCTGTACGTTTTATAGCATTATCAATTCTTTGAGGTTCATTTGATGCCATTATTATCAATACATCTTTATCAGCACATTTATTCATTTGTTGTAGAAATTCAGTTATCATCTCATTATAATCCGGATTTTCTTTTGATAATCCTTCCCTGGGATATAGTAAAGATTCAGCTTCATCTATAAATACGATAGAAGGTGCTTCACTTCTTGCCGTACTAAATTTTTCAGCTACTTTCATTGCAGGTTGATGCTGATAAATACTTCCTATATCATTTGGAGTTATTGTTATAAAATTTCTTCCTGTTTCTTCTGCCAATTTTTCAGCTATAAAGGTTTTTCCACACCCGGGCGGACCATACATCATAAATCCATTTACAGGATTTATATTGTACTTTCGATATTTGTCTCTGTATTTTAATGGATTAATTATATCATCATATAATTGCTGTTTTAACTCAGACATTCCTGCTACCGATTCTAATCCCTTTGGAACATAATCTTTCTGAATTTCACCATTTATAACATTTAAGTCACCGGCTTTTATATGCTTACCTGTACTATCACATTGAATTTTAACCTCTCCTTGATTTTTAAATGTTATATTTTTTAAATTATTTTCTCCTATAATTGTAATATTAATTGAATCACCTGTACATTCTATATCAGGTATTGTTACATTTTTATTTATAATCATTTGGCTGTCTGTAATAAAGTTTTTGCATTCAAAATCTTCCAATTTATATATCTTATTTCCATTTTTTACTAT